>JBOFLQ010000119.1:0-20086 GCA_051657945.1 Xenococcaceae cyanobacterium
ATGGCAGGGGCGGCGGGCGGACTTTTGGCTGCTTCTATTGCTGGGAAATTGCGATCGCGCGAAGCTGTAGCGAAACTGGGTATGGGAGTTGCTTTGACTCAGGGAGGAATATTTTTAATTATTAATCTTTTAGTTAGTAGCAGCGCGGGAACAATTTCCTACGGATTAGTACCAGATGCAATTAGTTACGGTTTGTCTGGAGTAGCTTGGATTGTAATAGCATCAGGAATTTCACCTTACTTAGAGCGCATTTTTGACCTGATTACGCCGATTCGTTTGGCTGAACTTTCCAACCCCAATCTTCCCCTACTCAAACGCTTAGCCACGGAAACACCCGGTACTTTTCAACATACCATGTTTGTGTCAACCCTAGCCGAAGCAGCAGCGCGAGAACTGCACTGCAATGTAGAATTAGTTAGAGCGGGGACATTATATCACGATATCGGCAAAATGCACGATCCGTTGGCATTTATCGAGAATCAAATGGGCGTTCCCAATATTCACGATCGAATTGACGACCCATACCTTAGCGCCCAGATCATCAAAAAACATGTCAGCGAAGGCATAGTTATGGCTCGTAAATACGGCTTACCCAAAGCAATTCGAGACTTTATTCCCGAACATCAGGGTACTTTATCGATCGCTTATTTCTATCATAAAGCCAAACAAAAAGCCGAAAAAGAAGGAGGATCTCCCGTATTGGATTCTGATTTTCGCTACGCCGGACCGATTCCGCAGACAAGAGAAACGGCGATTATGATGTTAGCTGACGGTTGCGAAGCAGCTTTGCGATCGCTGAGTGGCGTTACCCCAGCACAAGCTTTAGCAACAATCAAAAAAATTTTTAAAGCGCGCTGGGAAGACCGTCAATTAGAGGATAGCGGCTTAAGATACGAAGAGTTACCTTTAATAGCCGAAATTTTCGTTCAAGTTTGGCAACAATGCAATCACAGACGCATTGCTTATCCAAGGGGAGCGTTTGAACCGAAAAAACAACCATAAACTACATCAGTAATCCTTTTCACCCTGTAATCGGCAACCCTGAAACAAACGAGGTTCCCGAAGCGGGATTTTCGATTGATTTTCACATTCAGCCTTGTTTGATTCTAACTGGCGAATGCACATATAAATTCCTTGAAGAATATTGACAGGTTCAAAACCCGTCACCACGATCGGTATATGATATTTTTTCGCGATCGCTTCATATTCTTCGTAAAAGGATAGCGATATCTGCGGTTATTGGGGTCAAAAATTTCTTGCAGACAATCGGAACAAGTACCGAGATCGGGTAAAATTACTGCTGTTTTCTTTCCTTTTGTACTGGGAAGAATTTCAAAAGTTTTACAATCTTTTGGTTTAAGCTAAGAAATTTCAATATTTTGAATGTGCGATCGGGTCTGATTTTCTGTTTTCAAACGCCATAAAAAAGTTTCTAATTGTTTTTGCGGACCTTCAACTTCAATAAAAACTCCTTCGGTTGAATTATTGACCCATCCTAGTAATCCGATTTTTTTTGCCAGCCTATAAACAAATGGACGAAAACCAACTCCCTGTACTGCCCCTTGGATAGTTAAATGCAAACACTGTGTGACTGAATTTAGCATTTTACAGGAATTTTTTTAAGTAATCTGACGCATCGATCGAATGTAGCGACGAATGGTCATTCGCCGTTACCAGATTCTTTTTTTTGATAATAATAAAATCAGTGCGATTGCGTAGCACTCCCTACGGGAGATCGCGAATTGAATTCGCTCGGTTATCTTCTGAATTATTTAAGTTTTTAATTGCAACCAATCTACGATAATTATTTAAATCGAACTAAATTTAGAATTAGTTGGTTGAAGAATCTTGCGCTCTTGTGTTATGGGAAGAAGGCGATCGGTTTCTATCATCAATTTAACGGAATTAGCGACATAATTATTGTTTGGATTGGAAACAGGTGTTTCCCAAGGATCGGATAAAGATTCTAAATTTCTTTTTGGTTTCGATAAGGTTGTCATAATATCAGTCCCCTCGAGCGTTTTAAAGTTAGTTAAGAAATTTTTTGACGTGCGGGTAAAACTTGTTTTTTGGCAAGATATTCGTGCAGTTCTTTAGACGATAGTTGACAGAGATCTTTGGCTAATTCGCTAATTTGAATTTGTTTTGATAGTTCAGGAATAACAGCCTCTCTCATTAAGCCTAAAATTTGTGGTTCGGCGATTAATAAAAGTTGTTGAATTTGATGAGTCTGGCTTAAGTTGCTGATTTTGGTCGCGATCTCTTGAATAAAACGTCGCTCGAATTCAACTATATGGTTATCGCGGCGATCGTCGTAACTGTGAGATTGACCGTTAGCACCTCGATTGCGTCCAGTTTTTGTAGTTGCCCAAAGATCTTGTCCGTGAACTTCTTTGGTTGAATTTAATAAACCATCGTGTTCGATTAATTTAGGACTAGATTCGTATTCGGGTATTTTTGATGGCTCTAGTGTGAAAAAACGCGCTTTGGTGCCATCGATAACTGCAACGAGAAATTTATTCATATGGCACTATTTAAAGTATTTTATCTTTAAATTCTAGCTATACTAAATCTACTTTCGATACAATCTGGAACAAAGCTTAAAGTTTGGTTGAATATTTATCTGAAATTTTTAAACCGTCCCTGCAAAACGGTTGCTTAGAATTTATAGGCTCTCAATAAACTCTTCGACTGTGACTTGTGCTTGTTTGAGAATGCCGCTCAACGTACCAATTTTCAATTCTCGATGTACAGGAACAACGCAGCCAATTTCGCCTTTTTCAGTTGTCTTCTTCATCACAACATGACTGCCCGTTTGGCGAGTTTGCTTGAATCCTAAACGCTCAAACGCCCTAATTGCTTCTCTGCTTGAGACTCGTGGAAGTTTAGGCATAGCTAACTTCGATACTAGTAACAAATCTGGGAGAAGTTTCAGGTGCAGGGAATTCCTCTAAATATAGTCGTGTTGCCTCTTTTAAACCTGATATCGCTTGCTCAATAGTTTCTCCTTGATCGACTGTACCAACTTCAGGACATTCAGCTATGTATGTATCGTCCTCTTTATGTATTAGGACTGTAAAAATGCGAGTTTTCATCGTACTTTATTCTCAAACTTCAAACCTCAAGTAAATTGTAGCTTTGATAGTCGATCGAGAATGCCGCGTTGCCTACCAAGATGGCTGAAACACATTCATGACTCGTATCCCAGGGTTAGCAAAACCACTTCTTCCAATTGGGCAATTATTTCGGGACTCAGTTGTCCCAGTGTGCGAATCAAACGATTTTTATCCAGCACTCTCATCTAAAAACATAAAGCAACAGAATCTTGGCTGAGTCCGCCATTACCTTGTTCGATCGGTAAGCATATAGGCAAAGCAGCGCGGCGTTGGTTGGTGGTGAGTCGAGCCAATCTCACTGATATACCTCTTTACCAAGGCACTACTGTCCATAAAGTAGATTGCCATCTATCGGCGTTCCTCAATAATTGTTTGAGAAACAGACTCTCCTTGAATTTGAATAAAATCTTGGTATGTTTTACGCTCAAAGGTAGGATTTTTAATTTGTCGCACCAATCCAGATTCCACCAATGCTTGATGAAAAGCTACTCGTTTAGTCGTTGTTTCCCTGTCTTCTAGGTATCTCTGGATCGCTTGACTAAGTTGCTGTAGTTCAGATGGCTCTAAAATTTGCAATTGGTCGAGAATTTGGTTGAGAATTGCTTGGGGCATCGTTTGTATTCTACAGGTTAGCTTCAATCTCTATTTTACAAGTACTAAAACCGCCACAACCGAAAAATTAAGCGAGCAGCGATCGAGAAAAAAGCCTAATCTTAAGAGAGCATTTATAAAGTAAAAATAAAAAACATTTTTAACGGTGAAGTTCAACGGCATACACAGCCTCAACCATCTATCTATCGAATGCACGTCTGTTGAGCAGGTCTTGGAGTCGTTACAGTCGCTTGATGCTTTGCCGAAACAGAATTAACCCACTTTTCATAACATTGTGGATTTGTCTAAATTCCTCATCCGACCATTCGGGTAAGTAATGCTCGCCTGGCGGCGTGACGCTTGACAAATTGTTGCCCCAAAACAATTTGTTGTAGATGCTAGTGTTGAGAGTATCTTCGGTGTCTTCAAAAGGCTTTTCAACAGTCGTTGACACGTCGAGAAACAAATTCCACGCATTCAGGAAAGTCGGACAGTCGATTTGGTCGGGTGTGGATGACTTTAACCAATCGGTCAAACAATCCAGGTCAATCAGAATCGAGTTTTCAAGTTGAACCTGAATGCGGTGATTGTCGGCAGTTGCGCTCAAATCTGCAATGTTGGAAAACGAGGGGATTTTCCCATCGGTGGATTTAAAAAAACCGTCAATTTCATCGCAAAACCAAAGCAGGAAGGCATTAATCCCGTCTAGTCTGTACCAATATGGATAATATTCGCGTTGCACGATCTTTTCGGAATTGTTTTTTTGGATAGCAAAAGTCAAGCCCGACTACTTATTATACTGACGTTTTCTGTATAACTACCCTTTAAAGATTGCATAGAATATTTAAACTGAATTTTTCTGCATAACATCCTGAATTTATTACACAAACAATTGACCTATAATTACCTTAGAAGGGTTATCTAGATTGACTTAATAAATAACCTTTTAAGCGATCGCCACAAATTTCCATTCAAAAATAAATGCTCTTTAGTTTTCAAGGAGCGTTACCATGATTCCTCAAAATAATATTCGCAACATCGGCATTTCCGCCCATATCGATGCGGGAAAAACCACTATTTCCGAACGCATTCTTTTCTATACAGGCAAAATTCACAAAATTGAAGAAGTGCGCGGCGATGGCGATGGTGCGACGATGGATTATATGGAATTGGAAAAAGAAAAAGGCATCACCATTACCTCTGCTGCGATTACTTGTTTCTGGAACGATACTCAAATAAATCTCATCGATACTCCCGGCCATGTCGATTTTACCGAAAATAACTACAATCAAATTTTCGCTTGGCTAAACTAAAACGCTCGATCGAGCGTTTTAATTTTTGTTTAGTTTTCTTGAATAAGAGTGTTTATGTAATTCTAGCTGCCATACGAGATTTTAAAGCTTCGATCGCTTCTGAAGTAGCATTAGTTGTCTGCCATGCCGAACGTACCATCAAGCGATCGCACCAAGCATTCAATTTAGGATAATCGCTCAAAGAAATACCAGTTCCTGTCAACCAGGGAACAATAGAACCAGCTACAGGTTCGGCAAGAGTAATAGTTTGACTGCCAAAGAAAGGGCGATCGTCAAGTAAATTCTCAAAAAACTTCAATACCGTTGACACTTTTTGCTTTGCCTGTTCTATTTTTTCAGGATCTCCCACAGGTAAACCCAATATGACTGAAGTTAGAGGCATCATGGCTGGTAATAACTCATTAACCGTTACTAATTCAACCATCCGTACAATTGCCAAATCTTTGGGGTTGTCAGGCAACATTTTAGGTGTGGAATATTTTGCCTCTAAATAATCCAAGATTGCTAAAGACTCGATCGCTTTAAAATCATCATCTACTAAAGCAGGAATGTGGTGAAAAGGGCTAATCGCTAAAAAATCTGGTGTAAATTGGTCGCCGTCTAGTTTTAACTCAATTAGTTCGAACTCCAGCTCTTTTTCCAACATAGTTATCCAAACACGTCGAGAGTTGGGCGAAATTGGATCGTGATAGAGTTTTATCATAGAAAAATTTTACTTTTAGATCTAAAAATCGCTATTTTCAAAATTCCCCTCTTAAGAAGGAAACACTTTTCTGTCATATTTACCCATCATACTAAAAGCACAGAATCCAAATTAGGTCACAGTAACTCTAAAAGCATAGAGGTTTGAATGACTAGGAAAATCAACGAGTTATCGTCTTCTGGAAAAATGATACAGAGCGAAACGATAACCGAAACCGAGCCGACATTATCGGTACTAGATGCTGTAGGAATTATTGTCGGTATAGTGATTGGTGCGGGAATTTTTGAGACTCCTCCCCTAGTCGCTACTAATTCTGGCAACGGAATTACTACTCTTTTAATTTGGGGTTTAGGCGGCGCAATTTCCTTAATAGGGGCTTTGTGTTTTGCAGAATTAGCAACAGCCTACCCGCATCCAGGCGGAAGTTACTATTATTTCCAGCGTGCTTTTGGTAGGAGTATTGCTTTTTTGTTTGCTTGGGCGCGTTTAACTATACTTCAGACTGGTTCGATCGTGCTTTTGGCGTTCGTGTTTGGAGATTATGCTTCACAAATTTTTCGCTTGGGCAATTATTCTTCGTCTATCTATGCAATAAGCGCGATCGTCGTGTTTAGCATTCTTAATTATGTAGGCATTCAACAAGCTAAATGGACGCAAAATTGGTTGGCAGTCGCTCAAGTGGTTGGCGTAATTTTAGTAATTTTGGTTGGGTTAATTTTTGCCCAACCTACAGCGGCTATCCCTTCAACTGCACCAGCTACTCAAACTAACCTAGGGATGGCATTAGTATTTGTTTTGCTAACTTATGGTGGTTGGAATGAAGCAGCTTATATTTCAGCAGAATTGCACGATGTTCGCCGCAATATGTCGCGATCGCTGTTTTGGAGTATTGGTATTATTACGATTCTCTATTTATTGCTCAATCTAGCTTATCTGCATGGTTTGGGTTTCGATCGCGTTACTTCTTCAGAGGCGGTAGCAGCAGAATTGATGCGCGCTACGGTGGGTAACTGGGGGGCTATAGCGATTAGTCTGCTTGTTGCTGTAGCTACTTTATGTTCGCTCAATGCCACTATTTTAACTGGAGCGCGTACCAATTATGCTTTAGGCAGAGATTTTTCTTTATTTTCATTTTTAGGCTGCTGGAAACATAACAGCAAAACTCCTGCCAATGCTTTAATCCTTCAAGGCGCGATCGCCTTAATTCTTGTTTTGTTTGGTACTCTTGCCCGCAATGGTTTTGAAACGATGGTGGATTATACAGCCCCCGTCTTTTGGTTATTTTTCTTATTGACGGGAATTTCGCTATTTGTCTTGCGAATACGCGAACCAAATGTCGAGCGATCGTTTCGAGTTCCTTTTTACCCTTTAATACCATTTTTGTTTTGTTTTATCTGCGTCTATATGCTGCAATCTAGCCTTGTCTATACAGGAGTTGGTGCTTTTGTTGGCGTGGCTGTTTTGCTTGCAGGTATACCTTTTTATTTAAAGATGAGAAATGTAGGGAATAGGGAATAGGGGTTAGGGGATAGGGGATAGGGGTTAGGGGATAGGGGATAGGGATTGGGGGTTAGGGGATAGGGGATAGAGGACAGGGATTAGGGATTAGGAATAGTTAATAAGTAAATTAAATTAATTGGGAAAGTAATTATGTCAATGTCAAAAATGTTGGGAATACTAGCTGTAACTACAGGTGTTGTCAGTTTTGGAGTGGCGGGATTGAATTTGAGCGATCGCATTAATGCTCAAAGTCAAATTTTAGTTCAAGACGCGCCAGCAGAGCGATCGCCTGACGTTGTTTATGTACCGACTCCTCAACCTGTGGTTGACGAAATGCTCAAACTGGCAAAAGTTAACAAAGATGATGTTATTTACGATCTTGGTAGCGGTGACGGCAGATTACCAATTACCGCAGCATCTAAATACGGTGCTAGGGGTTTCGGTATCGATATAAATCCCGAACGCATTAAGGAAGCAAATGAAAACGCTCAAAAAGCAAACGT
Organism: Xenococcaceae cyanobacterium; assembly: GCA_051657945.1. Taxonomy (GTDB): domain Bacteria; phylum Cyanobacteriota; class Cyanobacteriia; order Cyanobacteriales; family Xenococcaceae; genus CAZJTL01. Next base: position 7,727 of record JBOFLQ010000119.1, read on the forward strand.
AACCGATCGCGTTAAATTCATGCAACAAGATTTATTTACAACCGACATTAGCAATGCCAGTGTCGTTACTCTCTATCTGTTACCCGAATTAAATGTTAAGCTACGTCCTAGGCTATTCCAGCAATTAAAACCTGGAACGCGTATTGTTTCCCACGATTTTGATATGGGAGATTGGAAGCCCGATCGCGTCGTCACAACTAACGAAGGTTCGACTATTTATTATTGGGTAGTTCCCGAACAAATTCCTGCCAACCTACCCGAAGCAAAAGCAACTTCATCTAATTCGACTAATCGTTAACAATATTTTTGTCTTATTCCTAACTCAAGTAGAGACATTTGAGTCAAACGTCTCTACCAAAAATAAAAATTTAAATTTTAAGCAACATCATGCGATCGACATAGATCGACACCAATAAAATTTAGGCGATCGTAACCTTTTTTATTCCGATCGAGTGAGGGCAAATTCGCTCGAAAAATATCAAATGGTAATTAACAAGATAGTAAAATTTTTTGCCATGGAAGCTACAACTACATCTCAAGAATACAATAATCTTTCTACTGAAAATGCAACGGCAGTACTTGAAGGTACAAACCCTGATGCTTTGCCTAAGTTACCTCCTACTCAAGAAGCGGATCGCAAGTTTCAAGAAAAAAGCGAGCAAATTGCTGTTTTTTTGGAACACTTACCTGCATATATCAGCAGCTTTTTTAAAGCTTACAGACAGCCGATTATTACTATTGGCTTAATTTTTGCCGCAATTATAGCGACTAGATTGAGTTTGGCAATAATCGATGCCTTGAATGGTATACCTCTTTTTAACTTCACATTGGAGGCGATCGGACTTGGTTTTACAATTTGGTTTATCTCTCGTTATTTGGTAAAAGCTTCTACTCGACAAGAGTTAGCCGCTAACATTGAAAACTTTAAACAACAAGTAATAGGAGATATGAGCTAGAGAATAGGTAATAGGGAATAGGCAATACAATTAAAAACTGAGTGCCGATCGCTGATTTTGCCTTCCCTATTTATTTCTGCCCTATTGTCACCCTGTAACAACGAAATTAATTAATTTTCCAGGCACGACAATTACTTTTTTAATCTCCTTACCTTCTAAATAACGTTGACCGATTTCCGACTCTACAGCATATTTCTCTAAAGCTTGGCGATCGCTGTTAGCAGGGACTTGAATCGCACCACGAGTTTTACCCATCACCTGAATTACTAAGGTAATTTCATCGACTATCAAAGCATCTGGATCGACTTTAGGCCAACTCTGCAAGTGAACTGATTCTTTGTTCCCCAATTGCAACCATAATTCGTCAGAGATGTGAGGAGCAAAAGGCGCTAGCAAAATAACTAATGTTTCGATAGCTTCAGTGTAAACAGGCGAATGAAAACATTTAGCATCGCCGATCGCGTTACTGAGTTTCATTAATTCAGAAACTGCTGTATTAAATTGATACTCGCCATCTAAATCTTCGGAAATTTCTTTAATGGCGATGTGAACGGCACGACGTAAATCTTTTTCTTCTTTTGTTTGAGTATTTTTTGTGGATACCCCCGCAACCTGACGCTGGTTGAAGTATTCTGTAACCAAACGCCAGACGCGATTTAGAAAACGAAATTGTCCTTCAACATCAGCATCATCCCATTCTAAATCTTTTTCTGGAGGCGCTTTAAATAAAATCAACATCCGCGCCGTATCTGCCCCATATTTATCTAAAACAGTTGAAAGTTTGACCCCATTTAATTTAGATTTGGACATTTTTTCGTAGAAGACGGACAGAGATTCACCCGTTTCAGGATCTCTAGGATTGTTGGGATCGATCGCACCAGGATTGTTAGGATCGTTAGCTAAGGATGGAAAACGTTTACCTGTAGTGGGATTTTTGTAAGTTAAACCCTGTACCATGCCTTGAGTCAACAAGCGTTGAAATGGTTCGTCACAATTTACCAAACCGCGATCGCGCAAAAATTTGGTAAAGAAACGAGAATACAGTAGGTGCAAAATCGCGTGTTCGATTCCACCGACATATTGATCCACCGCCATCCAATTATTAACTTTATCCAAATCAAAAACTTTTTCGTCGTTATTGGCATCGGTGTAACGTAAAAAGTACCAAGACGAATCGATGAAAGTATCCATCGTATCTGTTTCTCTTTTTGCAGGTTCGCCACAACTAGGACAGGGAACGTTTACCCAATCTTCCAATTTTGCTAGGGGAGATGCCCCACGTCCGCTAAATTCTACATCTTCTGGTAATTTAACTGGCAGATCTGCATCTGGTACGGCAACAGTACCGCAACTTGGACAATGAATTACAGGAATGGGCGCACCCCAATATCTTTGCCTTGAAATCAACCAATCTCGGAGGCGATATTGAATTCTTGCCTTGCCGTAACCTTGTCGATCGGCATATTCAATAATTGCTGTTTTCCCTTCCTCCGATGGTTTTCCATCGAATTGGGCGGAATTAATCATAATCCCTGGTTCGGTATACGCCTCCTGTAGAGACGCGAAATTTCGCGTCTCTACATTTAATTCTCGCGTCTCTACATCTGATTCTCGCGTCTCTACATCTGATTCTCGCGTCTCTACATCTGATTCTCGCGTCTCTACATCTGATTCAGGAACGATGACAACCTTAATCGGTAAATTCTTTTCTTTGGCAAATTTAAAATCTCGACTGTCGTGTGCGGGTACACCCATTACCGCACCCGTACCATATTCATACAAAACGTAATCGGCAATTAAAATCGGAATTTCTTCGCCATTGAAGGGATTAATCGCTTTACCACCAGTAAAAATTCCTAGTTTTGGTTTATCTTCCGCAGTCCGTTCCATTTCGCTTTGGTTCGAGACTTCTTGAATAAATACCTCTACTGCTTCTTTATTGTCTGCTGTGGTAACTTTTGCCGTCAAAGGATGTTCTGGGGCGAGTACCACATAAGTAACGCCATAAACGGTATCTGGACGAGTAGTAAATACTGATATCTTCTCATCCATTCCAACGATCGGAAATTCTAAATAAGCACCAACCGACTTACCGATCCAATTTGCTTGCATTATTTTAACGCGATCGGGCCAGCCGTCCAACTTATCTAAATCATTTAATAATTGTTCGGCATAGTCAGTAATTTTTAAAAACCACTGACGCAAAAGCTTACGTTCGACGATCGCGCCAGATCGCCAAGAACGACCTTCATTATCTACCTGTTCGTTGGCGAGTACGGTTTGGTCGATCGGATCCCAATTCACCGCAGCTTCTTTTTGATATGCCAATCCTGCTTGAAAAAATTGTAAGAAAATCCATTGCGTCCACTTGTAATAATCTGGCGAACAAGTGGTAACTTCTCGATCCCAGTCAAAAGAACTACCCAACTGTTGCAGTTGTTTTTTCATTTGGGCAATATTTTGATACGTCCATTTTGCCGGTGGAATTTTCCGTTCGATCGCCGCATTTTCAGCGGGTAAACCAAAGGCATCCCAACCCATTGGATTGAGGACGCGATAACCCTGCATTCGTTTCAATCGAGAAATTACATCAGTAATCGCATAAACGCGAACATGACCCATATGTAGATCGCCCGATGGATAGGGAAACATGCAAAGGGCGTAGAATTTGGGCTTCTCTGTATCTTCTGAGGTCTTATCTAAACCTAGTTCCGCCCACTTCTGTTGCCATTTTTGTTCGATTTCTGTTGCGCTATATCGGGACTCCACGCCAGTCATGTTCTTTACACTTAATAGTTTTTCTTGGTGGTCGATTCTTCATTGTAACAATCTCGGTCGTTATTCCTCGATCGCACGTTTTGAATTTTGACTATATTTCGATCGCCTTTCGTAGAAAATCTTTATGCTTGGTTGGCAATAACCACGTAATTTTCATTAGTTTTTATATTTAAAATGCCGTGTTTGTTCGCTGTTCATTAATTTTTAAATATTTTATTTTAATAAAAGATAGCCAAAAAGCTTACGAATATATTCCAAGAATCAGCTTTAAAAAAATATTTTTCCAAGATTAATAAAAAATGAAAAAATTGTTATCGATCGCCAGTCTTGTTTTATTAAGTTTAAGTTTAGCTTTACCAACTATGGCAACAACTACCGCGATCGTAGAAGATGAAGACGGCAATACAATAATAATTGATGACGAGGGCAATGCTGCTGTTATCGATAGTGAAGGTAATACTTATTTAGAAGATTATAAAGGTAATATTGCTGTTATAGATAATGAAGGCAATACTTATGTAGAGAATAGTGAAGGTAATAGTACTATTTTTGTCGATCGATAAAAAATATCATTTAAATTACTAATAGTTTTTTAAAACTAATTCCTTTATTTAGTAAAGGTTTGGCACTGCCAAACCCCTAACAATTTATGTGGCGATCGAGCGAACTGTAAAATGCTATAAAATCAATAATGTTATGCTGATTTTATCCGACAATACCTTGCAATTGATAGTGTCTACAAATTGCTAAAACGCAGCGATCGCCGACAAAAACATTTAAGATTTTTACAGTATCTTCTAGATCTGGACTTGTACGGTAGTAAGAAATATGCTTTTATTGATGAAAAAATATGTTTAAAGAAACTAGATTGATTGCAGATTTAATAGCCTGTTTTGTTTGGTAATCTCTGATAGAATCGACAATCCACTACTTCATTTTTTCGTGAAATTTCTCTAGATTAACTAATTCAACTTCATCTCAAATATTATTTTCATTCCAATATTCACTGAAATTTTCGATCGTACGATCGCAATTAAAATTTTTTGTAAAATCAAATCAATGAATAATATTTTGAACGGCGATCGATTCAAGATCGAATCTGTTAGAAATTAACTTAACAAAGACTTTCAGATCGATAATGAATGGATATATCTCTTCAGAAGAAGTGACATAATTTAAATTCGTTTAAATCTACTTAGAATTTGTCGATCGTTCTAACTCTATAGTTTGAATCATTATTCAATAACAACTGACGAGCTGGAAAGTTAACGAAAATATTTTATTTTTGCTTTATTCTCGATCGAGTTAGCGATCGGGCAATGGTAGTAATAAGAATAAAATAAGGTCTACGAAGTCCTTAACGGTACAATTTATGTTTGCTTTTTGAGATGAAGAGTATGTTGGTTTTGAACTAAAAAAACTCCAAGACGATCCGCCACTGTAATCAATACCATAAGAAGAAGAAATTCCCCACTTTTCCGCCACTTCATCAGGTATTTCAATTTCAAACTCTTCTTCTACTGCCATTACAAGCTCAATTAAGTCTAAGTCGTCTGCACCCAAATCTTGTAAATAACTGTCAAAATTTACTTTGTTGTCATTTACTTCTAACTGCTCACTGACTACTTTTCGAAACCTAACAAAGATCTCTTCCCTTACTTTAATTTCATCTTGTCCAAACTTTCCCGATCTTATGCGAATTCTTTCTTCAGCCCAACGAGTTTCATAAGCAGCAGCTTGACGAGCTTTTTCTTCGGCAATTCGACGAGCTTCTTCTTGAGCCTGACAAGCTTCTTCTCGAGCAATTTGACGGGATTCCTCAGCTTGACGAGCTTTTTCTCGAGCAATTTGACGGGATTTCTCAGCTTGACGAGCTTTTTCTTCGGCAATTTGACGAGCTTCTTCAGCCTGACGAGATTTTTTTTCAGCTTCAGCAGCTAGCTGAACTTTTATCACTTCAATTCTAGAATTGACTACGTCTCGTACCATGCAGAATTCAACTTTATGCCCACTCTGGCTATAAATTTTTGCGGCTAATTCCCAGACAACGCGATCGCGATTAGCTTCAAGCGATTTAAGGTCTTTGTCTGTAACCGATATGGTTTCGTCTAAGTATTTATCGATCGCTATCTTCAATACGTTCAACTCATAATTTTTATTTATTTCATTCATCGCTTCATTTTCCACAAATTTATATAAAATCGATCGGATTTATACAAATAATTCCCAGTTGAAGGGTTGAAGCAGACAAAAAAACATAAATAGTTCATTGGTCATTGGTCATTGGTCATTGGTCATTGGTTATTTGTTGTTATTTGTTTGTCATTTGTCCTTCTGACTTGTGACTTGTGACTTCATCCTTAACCCCTATCCCCTAATCCCTATCCCCTAATCCCTATCCAAGAAAATGCTAAAATTTCAGCAGCCAAAGTAATTTTATACAAGTTAAACCAACAGATCTAGCAAATAATTCCTGAGAAACGTTAACATAAGTTAACAACAGTTAACGTGAGTCAGTGAATTTTCTGAAATTGTCAGCGGCTTGACTTTTGGAATATTCATTTCCATGAATAAACTAAAAAATAAAAAGAATAAGAAAAAACACTATCATTGCGTCCTAGGAAACGAGCGGCATGAACAAAAATAATAATAAAAAGTGGCGAAATGCAGGGCTGTACGTACTGCTAGTTATAGTAGTTTTGGCTTTAGGAACACAATTTTTCGATAACAGTGGAACTCAAAGTCAAGAATCTTGGAAATACAGCAAATTTATCAGCGAAGTTGAAAGCGGTAAAGTAGAAACCGTTAGACTTCGTGCCGATCGCACCCAAGCGGTCGCAGTCAATCAAGAAGGCGGATCTGTCTTAGTAAATCTACCAAACGATCCACAATTGTTTGATATTCTTACCAAAAATAATGTAGATATTTCCATTCTCCCTCAGAACGATGAAGGTTTTTGGCTTAGAGCTTTAAGCAGTCTCTTCTTCCCCATCTTACTATTAGTCGGGCTTTTCTTCTTGCTCAGACGCGCTCAAAGTGGTCCTGGTAACCAAGCAATGAACTTTGGCAAGTCAAAAGCTAGAGTGCAAATGGAACCCCAAACCCAAGTAACATTTGGGGATGTTGCTGGAATCGAACAGGCAAAATTGGAGTTGACCGAAGTAGTTGACTTCCTCAAAAATGCCGATCGCTTTACTGCTATTGGTGCAAAAATTCCTAAAGGCGTTCTTTTGGTAGGCCCTCCAGGTACTGGTAAAACCCTTTTAGCCAAAGCAGTAGCCGGAGAAGCTGGAGTACCCTTCTTTAGTATTTCTGGTTCTGAATTTGTAGAAATGTTTGTCGGCGTTGGTGCTTCTCGCGTCCGCGACTTATTCGAACAAGCAAAAACTAATGCTCCCTGTATCGTCTTCATCGATGAAATTGACGCAGTCGGTCGTCAAAGAGGTGCTGGCTTGGGTGGCGGTAACGACGAGCGCGAACAAACTCTCAACCAGTTACTGACCGAAATGGATGGTTTTGAAGGTAATACTGGTATTATTATCATTGCTGCAACTAACCGTCCCGATGTACTCGATGCCGCGCTGTTGCGTCCAGGTCGTTTCGATCGTCAAGTAGTAGTAGATCGCCCCGACTACGCAGGTCGTCAAGAAATTCTCAACGTTCACGCTCGTGGTAAAACCCTCGCCAAAGACGTTGACCTCGATAAAATAGCCCGTCGTACCCCTGGTTTTACAGGTGCCGATTTGTCTAATTTGCTCAACGAAGCAGCCATTCTCGCCGCTCGTCGCAACCTTACCGAAATCTCCATGGATGAGGTCAACGATGCGATCGACAGAGTTTTAGCTGGCCCAGAGAAGAAAAACCGCGTTATGAGCGAAAAACGTAAAACTTTGGTAGCTTATCACGAAGCTGGTCATGCTTTAGTTGGTGCTTTGATGCCAGATTACGACCCAGTTCAAAAAATCAGCATTATCCCTCGCGGACGTGCTGGCGGTTTGACTTGGTTTACTCCTAGCGAAGACCGTATGGAATCGGGGTTGTATTCTCGTTCTTACTTGCAAAACCAAATGGCAGTAGCTTTGGGCGGTCGTCTTGCTGAAGAAATTGTTTTCGGTGAAGAAGAAGTAACTACTGGTGCTTCTAACGACTTGCAACAAGTAACCAGGGTTGCTCGTCAAATGATTACTCGTTTTGGAATGAGCGATCGCTTAGGCCCTGTCGCCTTGGGTCGTGCTAATGGTAACGTTTTCTTGGGTCGTGAAATTGCCAGCGATCGCGATTTTTCTGATGAAACAGCAGCCGCAATCGATGAAGAAGTTCGCAACCTAGTCGATCGAGCTTATACTCGCGCCAAAGAAGTTTTAGTCAACAACCGTTACATTCTCGATCGCCTGGCAGATATGCTAGTTGAGAAAGAAACTGTAGACGCAGAAGAACTACAGGATTTATTGGCTAACAACGATGTCAGAATGGCATCTTTAGCGTAAGTTCGATTGTCAGAATTCTTCAAAGTATTGAATTAAAAATTTAGCAATTAAGGGCAGTATTATTTACTGCCTTTTTTATTTTGGGTATCTTGAAAAACTGAAGCTATTTTTTTGATTGGACATCATCTAATTTTTGTCAAGCTACTCGTTACAATCGATTACATATGTCAAAAAATTAGTCGATCGAGTGAGCTTTTTTTACCTGTCAATAAACCTGTCAATAAGCCTTGCATCTACGCTGCGATAGGGGTTGTGTCGATTTTGTAGCGATTTTTGGACACACTGTCCCCTGAATCTGTTTTTCACATTATAACCCTGAAACTAACTTTTTGTGTTTTATTTTGGGAAATATTAAGTAATGTAAACAGCCAAAAATAAATTTAAATTTCAAAAGTAATTGTAAAAATTGATAATTTTTGCTAATAAAATAATTTCAATTTGCTATCTAGCAATTTTTTTAGCGCGATCGATCGAGACTATCGTTTTAAATAATTCTAGATTTTGCTATTAATAACAATCTAAATAATGTTCCAACCCGATCTTATTCGTGGTGACACAATAGCTTCCGATGATTTACTAAATGTCATACGACAAAAAAGACGAGACATTGTCATCGCAACTCCAGATTCTGATGAGGCTCGATTGTTAGATTATTTTGGTGTTAATGCCAGCGTCAACACTAATAATATTAATAATATTCTCGTACGACCTGATGTTCGCAAAATAGAGATTCTAATATTTATATTAATCGGTGATAAAAATGAATTTTGAAATGAAGATTTTTGATGTATTCCATCTTCAGTCTGGGCAGACGGTGTTTGCTGGATATGTGACTGGAACAAAGAATTTGATTGAAAATTCTAAGGCAAAGTTATCAATAGATGGAAAAATAAGCCAAATTGTTGAAATTGAAGGTGAGTTTATTATGAATGTCAGGCATCCTTATGGTCATCGGGCAATCTCAACAATAGAGTTAGTTGACCTAACATCTGAATTCGTCAAAAAGCATGAGTGTATCTTAGGAGGAGTCATTTCAAATTAAAAAGCTCGTCTCAAGCATGTAGTATTTTCAGATAGCGCGATCGACCCAAGGAAAACCTTATCCGTGTTTATCCGCACGGCGCACCAAACATATCGGAACGGCAGGTGAACTTTTCGGAACGGCGGATAAACATATCCGAACGGCGGGTCATCGGTCATCGGGACGTTTAGTCCCGATGCTGCGATGACTTCGTAAACTTTTCGCTCTTGAGCATCATTAAATCCCGCACAGAATTCCTCGGATATTTCCGCACAGGATTCCGAAGGGTTTTCCTGCCTTGGCAACCGACCATATGTGCGCCTTGTGCATCTGTGGACTAATTTTAAAAAAAGAGACGATCGAGAATGTAATTTAATGAAAGATAGACAAGACAAGATATCGACTTATATTTATAATTTTAAAAAAGAAGATGGAAGCACAATAGTTGCGATCGACAAAAATGAGATAATTTAATTCGATCGCCCCATATACATATAAAAAAAAATAAATTATTTATTAACCAACTAATAAACTTTTATCGAGAAAAAAAATAAGCATTATTTAATTGTTTTAAATCGATCTTTAATACTCGATAGGAAATTTATTTTCTACTAACTCAATTATTTCTTTTTTGTTTCGATCGTAGGTACACACAAGCAACTCATTACAAATCGATATAATCTTTTGAAAATCGACTATTTTTTCTAGCATTTGATAATCAATACCTTCAAAAACTTCTTGGGCAGCACCTAAAATTGCTTCAGATTGACATTCAAAAATATGTTCTTGCCATTCTCCTAGTTTTATATAATAAGATTTTTTTCCTAAATGATTGCGTTTTTGAATTGCCAAGACACTGTTAACTATAGAAGTTCTCCAGCTTCTAGTAACTCTTTTTTCAACTTGAATTTTAATTAAATGAATTAGTAAAATTGTCAGAAAAGATTCTAAATTATTAATTTTATCTTGTCTCCCCATCTCTTCCAAATCTTCTACTATTGCCAAGGCTCGATCGTATTGTCGATCGAGCAAACATTGTTTCAGTTCGAGTATTTCTTCCATAGCTCACCGATTGGATAGCGTCATTTTTATTGTAAGATTAAGTCGAGCGATCGAGCGATATCTTTATTCTTCAGTCAGGCGATCGCTATTCAAAACATCTTCTCGAGCAAAAGGACAACTTACGGGAAAAATATTAATATCTAAACCAGTTTGTTTGGCGGCTAATTTTCTAGCATCTCGATAACAATCATCAAAAATGTCTGCAAAATAGCTTTTTAAACTGGGACTATCTTGAAAAGCATTATTGATTCTAATATTATGCTCGGTAATAGTATAAGACCAACTATTAGAGCGGCGATCTTGTTGAAATTCCCATTTAAGTAAATGCATCAATAAAATTCGTAAATTACTCTTTAAAGCATTTTTTTCACTTTTCCCCAAACTTTCAATTTCCTCAATTAAATTTTCCCAGTCAATATTATCTAACTTTTTATGTTTGAGCTGCTCTACAGTAGTATCTATCCACAAAGAAAAATCTCGATCGTATAGTTTAGTCATTAACCTTTGCCACAAAATAAATTAGAAAACTATTTCGATTTCGATTCTAAAAAGTAATTATAAAATCGATCGAAGTATGGAGAATAGGTATCTAAGCAATCGAACATTTTATAAAATTTACCTCAAAAAAAAGAAGCGATCGCGCAACATATTAAATTACTTCGATCGCCCCATTTTAAGAAAAAATTTTAGTTAGTAATTATTTTGCTAACTCCTTAACTTTATTCATAATTCCTACTGGATCGATACCTTGATGGGGGAATTGTTCCCAAAGACCGCCACAACCTTCTTCGTGAGTACCGAGATAAGCGTATTTAGGAGCAAAACCACGCTCTAACAACCAAGAACCAAAACGGCTACCCAAACCAGTTTTACGGTTGAAAGATTCCACAACCATGACAAAAGGAGCTTTTCCAATCTTAGCCATCGTTTCTTCATCCACGACATTAAGAGTAGATTTATTAATCAAACCAATGTCCAAACCTTCCTGTTTCAAACGCTCTACCGCATCCAAAGAGCGATAGAGAGCTTCACCAAAGCTGACGATATAACCTTGTGTTCCTTCGCGAATCACTTCATCTTTGCCAGGAACGAATTTGTAGTTACCGCCAAACATTTCATTACCCTTACTGTCGAGGATAAAAGGTACTTTAGAACGAGTAGAGAAAATGAAACGCAAACCAGGATCGAAGAAAATAGATTCTACGCAAGCTTTCATTTGATTTGCATCGGCGGGGAAATAAAGCTTGGTGTCATAACCATCATTCAAACCATTGTCAGCGAACATATTGTTCAAACCGAAGTGACAGGTATTATCTGCCATGTCATCGATACCAGAATGGGAGAAATGACAGAGGAGATTGGAGTAATTTAACCGCGCCATGGTAATTTCAGAAATACACATTTCTAAGAACGCGCTAAAGGTGGCAAAAATACCTTGTTTGCCTTTCTCCATACCGAATCCAGCCGCCGCCGAAATATTTCCTCGTTCCATGATGCCAGAAGCAATAAACACTTCAGGATGAGCATCGTGAATCTTTTTCAAACCACAAGAGCCTTCTAAATCGCTATCAATAACTCTTACTTTTTCCTTGCGATCGCTCTCACTCATACGACCCAAAACCCCAACAACTGCGTCACCAAAGACGTTGCGGTTAGCATCCATTTTGTCGCTAGAACCGAGGAAAGTATAGGTTTGTTTGGGTTTTTGAATACCTTTAAGATATTCGATCGCCCCTTGGTGTCCGCGAGATTCTAGATATTTAATTGCTAAATCTACCGAAATAACATCGTGACCGTGGTTAGAACCTTCCAAACCATCAATTCCAGGACACATGGGACGTTTATTGATAACTGCCACTGCGCCAGGTGTATTAATTGCTTCAATGATACGGCGATATAGATCTTCTATATCTTCCCCATCTCCCTCTAATACTTTAACGCCATGACCTTCTAGGGTTTTGGCAACGCTAAAACCAGGTAAATATTTGGAAGGATTACCCGCGATCGTCACGTCGTTATCATCAATGATTAGTTTGACGTTGAGATGTTGAGCGAC
>JBOFLQ010000120.1:0-3405 GCA_051657945.1 Xenococcaceae cyanobacterium
CGTTCCAGGGAACGTCCCTACATCAATGATATAAAAATTTATTTTATTAACGAGCAATATTTAATTGTTCGCGCAACCAAGCTTGGAAAAAAGCTTCAATTAATTGGTCTCTAAGCTGTTCGTTTAAGTGTAGTTGATACCATTTTTCTACTTTAAGAATATGGTAGCCAAGTTGAGTTTGAATTGGGCCGACGATCTCGCCGTCTTTTACTTGCGAAATAGCTTCGGCAATTTCTGGCATCAATTCAGGCAGAAAGCGAACCCCAAGAAAACCACCATTTTGATGGGATTGTTTGCCTCTAGAATGTTCTAAAGCTAAAGCACAAAAAGAAGCTTGTTCTTCGCGCAAAATGTTGGCGAGTTCGATCGCTTTAGTTGAATCAGTAACGACAATCTGTGAAAGCGCAACGCGTCTGAAGTGTTCGCGATTTTGCAAATATTGACTGTCAACAGCTAGACCAAACAAATGTTCTTTTAATTTTTTGGTAAATAGCTGAATTTTAATTCCATGCGACCAGTCATCGATGGTGATGCGCTGTTGTGACAACCATTTCTGAGTTTCGGGAACAGCCAATAATTTATGTTTGAGACGAAAAGCATCTCCTGCTGCTTGCCATTCTTCGTCAGTAACTTCGATGCCTATGCGATCGCAAGTTTCTAAAATAAAATCTTCTTGTTCGGCTAATTGAGAAGCTTCTGCAAATTTATAAGAACGACGCAAATATTCTAAAATTCGTTCGTCTGTTGCTGGTGAGATTTTTGGCGGTGAAGTTGTTTGAAAAAATTCTTGTGTTCCAATCATAGTTACTTCATTAATTAAACATCAAAATTATTCGTTCACTCTCAGCACTCAGACGCGAAATCATCGGTAAAGACGCGAAATCATCGGTAGAGACGCGAAATCATCGGTAGAGACGCGAAATCATCGGTAGAGACGCGAAATCATCGGTAGAGACGCGAAATTTCGCGTCTCTACACTAGATCGCGATAAAGCAAACGCTCTGAAGGAATTTCTTTAAGGTTAACGCGGTTGCGATGGAAATCTCCATAAAGATTTAGATAGTCAATTTCTTCGGGAGTGAGTTTACCTTTTTGCATTGCGGCGATCGCTGCGTCTACTTCTTCGCGTCGAGTCAAACCCGCCAAAGCGATATCTACACAATTTTGACTGAGGGAATAGCGATAGAGATCGGGTACGCTGGGTTGCCAGCATCCAGAGGGGAGAAACATGGGACGTTCCCAGAGACTCGTTCCCATTCCAGTAGATTTAAACGTAATTACTCCCGGTCGTTGCGGATCTTTTTCGTCTAGATGTGCGAATACTTTTTGTTGCGCGCCGCGATGCGCGACATTGTGACGCACCATGACTACATCTAACAGAGGACTATTCGACCACTGACGCGCTAATTCGTGACTGTGGAAAGAAGCACCAATATAACGGACAATGCCCATTTTCTTCATGCGTTCTGAGGTTTCAAACATGGTTTCAATTCCGCGTTGATAAACGCTATTGGGGCCGCGTAAGTCGTAAGATGCATCCATACACTTACTAAAATCGCCAGCGTTATCATTATCGATCCAACCCCAGAAAAAAACGTCAATGTAGTCCATTTTGAGATCGACAAACTGATCCATCAGCGAAGACATCACCGCTTCTGGAGTTTTAACCAGATAAGTTACCAACCCCAATACGACTTGTTCTCTTACTGAAGAACCACGTCCGCAAAGTTGGCGCAAAGCACCAGCCATATTACTGTAGAGATAGTGATGCAAATCGCTGGAGTAGAAAAAAAAGTTAATACCGCGATCGAACGCATAAAGAGTATCTTCGCTATCGATCTGTCCGCCGCCACCCAAACCCAAACAACTAACGGTGAGATCGGTACGTCCGAGTTGACGATAAAAGGGAAGATCGGAGTCGGGAAATTGAAGGCGATTGCTAATTTTTTCAACGGGATCGACAGACGGTTTTGGTTGTCTTAAATCGGTTAGTTGCATAAATTTAAAGCAGTATAGATATCTTCAGAGTCGGCATTAAGATAGGAATGTTTTAGTTCGATTCCCAAGCGAGAAAAGTTTTCTAAAATTGCTGCTATGCGCGCTTCTGGAGAGTTATCTCCATTTTGCCAGGTTTCGAGTAAGCTATTAGCAATTATTTGACAGCGATGAGTACCGAAACTTTCTTTACTGTTAAATTTATGATTTGGTTCTTCTGCCAATCCCAATCCAGGTGCTAATACTTTGGTAAAGAGGGGAACTTCTTCTTGAAAATGGCTGCGGTTGGCTTGATATATTTCTTCAAGTACTAATTTAACCGATTGGTAGTGATTGCTGTCAAAGTAGAGAACTGCTGAATCGTGACGTTTATAATCAGATGGATTGTAAAGAGTTTTAAACGAGAAAGGAATGAATAATTGATTGAGTCGTTCTGTCAAACCAGCCATTACCGCAACAGCGCCATCAGGATCGAAGTGAAAGTAGACGCGGACAGTCACACTTTGTTCTTCAATTGGATTCTCGCTACCAGCATCGCCGATCGCCATGTAAAATCCATTTTGGACGCAATTTTTTGGCAAGCGAATTGCAACTGTCTCGCCGATTGTAGCCGTTGCCTCTGGTTTTAGATGACGTTCGCGATCGATGTGAACGGTCAAATTATTCTTGATAACAGCCAAACTTCCATCGCTTTCTTCTTTGACTATTTGCCAACCATCATTGAAATAACCTTGACCTTTGTTACTTTCGTGTAGGCGATCGTAAAATTCTAAATCTACACCCATAAAGGTATTATTTTCTAAATTCTGATGCAAAGCGGGGTCGTCTTCATCTCGATCGGGTGCGAGGATCTCTTTGAGATAGCCGTTATAGTAAATGCCGTAGAGAAAACTTTGCAGTTGCGAACTGACGTATTTATCTTGAAGTTGTTTTGGTAATTTCTTGAACAGTTCGACTGCCTGATCTGGCAATTCCATCGCTTTGTAATCGGGATGACGAACACAAAAATTCGATTCGATTTCAATGCGATCGACAATATCTTCTAAAACTATTTTTAATCTAGTGGGAACGCTTTCAAATTTCTGTTGTTGTTGTGCATCTAATAATTGCATTAAAATTTACCTTGAAAAGGGGCTAGGGAGTAGGGAATAGAGAATAGGCAACAGAGATGAAGTATTTTATTACTTGCTACTTGCTACTTGCTACTTATTAATTTTGTCCCTAACCCCTCTTTTTGCTGTATGCTAAAAATCGTTTTAATTGAAGCTTCGGGACGACACAATAAACTCTTAGCGACTTGAAGCATACAAATGCCTGTATTGTTAAAAGATTTTTGATATTGCAGGTTGGATTGAATTACTTGAATGAGAGACAAACCAGCAAATTGAATTACCCGTTTGAGAAAATCGG
>JBOFLQ010000121.1:0-14935 GCA_051657945.1 Xenococcaceae cyanobacterium
TTCTCATCAAGATAGTGTCATCGATTTGTAGGTTGATGTTACCTCCTTCTCCCGATCGCGTTTGTGCGGCGATCGCACCTCGATCGAGTCGAACAGAATCGGCTTTAACGCTAAGGTTTCCTGCTTTTTCGGCTCGACCAAAACTGCTGACGCTTACTTCTCCACCATCCCTAACTCTCAATTTACCAGTCTCAATATTTAAATTACCGCCATCTCCTTTACCTATTAATACTTCTCCATTCGGTAACTGAAGCGGACGACCAGTTTCGGCAGTTAATTTACTAGGAAAAGTATTACCAAATAACTCGATCGAGTCTTTTGCATTAACAGTTAAATTGCCACCTTTACCATCGCCAAAAGTAGAGGTTGAAATCTGTGCGCCGTCGGCGATCGTCACATTTTTAGTATCGATCTGTAAATTTCCTGCATTACCCGTACCGATTTCGATACCTTCTTTTCTGATATCGCGAGGACGACCAGTTTCAACAGCCAATCTACTGGGGATTTTGCCGTTTTCGACAATGCCTGCATCTTCTGTATCGGTGTTGATGTCATTCTTACTATCCACTGCACCGATTACACTAACTGAATCAGCAGCATTAATTTTAATATTGCCCCCCGCACCTCGATCCAAAGTAGAAGCGGAAATTTCTCCACCATCACGAATCGTCAATTGTCTGCTATTAATCTGCAAGTCGCCAGCTTGTCCCGAACCTCTTGTTTGTACCGACAATCCACTCGGTCTTTGTCTTTCTGGCGAAACACCACTTACTTCTACCAATTCAGAAGCATTGAGGGTGATACTACCGCCGCCATTACTTTCGATCGTCGATGCAGAAATTCTAGCGCCATCTCGAACGACTAAACGAGGAGTAGTGACAATTAAATCTCCTGCTTTGCCAGCACCTCTGGCATCGCTGGCTAATTTACTGGGATTTTCCTGAGAGTCGGCATTACTTCTTCTACCCGTACCTCCACCTTGTCCGGATCGCCTGTTACTATTGCCGCTAGAACTTCCAATCAGTTCGACACTTTCGCTGGCGTTTACCGTAATGCCGCCGCTATCTCCCTGACTTCTTTCCAGGGCAGAAGCGGATACTTGCGAACCATCTTTGACTGTCAAACGCGATGCTGTAATGGAAATTCCTTTGCCGTTACCATCTCCTAATGTATCGGCGGAAATAATTGACTCGTCGGCAAAATTAACATTTTTACCAAAGATGGCGATCGAACCACCACTCTGACTAGTTACATCTATTTTTGCTCGATTGCTGGTTGTTATATCTGCTTTTTCTAGGCGATCGAGAAAATTCAAACTACCATTTTCATCGATGCCGATCGTGCCTGCCCCTTTAATTCCTCCCAAAGCAACGTTTCCACCTGGCGCGCTGAGTATACCTCCATTTAAGCTAACGTCGCCACCGACTAGAACGATATTTTCTCCTGTGTTGACTTGAAGTCCGACATTATTAGCCACAGAACGATTTTCGATCGCCGCAGGATTGTCGCGAAGATTTAAGCCGATCGGCGCGTTTACTGTCAGTAGCGGTTTAGTTTGAGTCTGTATGGCACTAAATTCTGTTCCGTCGTTAAATAAAAGACTGTTGGCAGTACTTCCTAAAAAAGAACCACCGATATCTAGTCTGGCATTCTCTCCAAAAATAATGCCTGCGGGATTGATTAAAAATAAATTAGCATTGCCATTAGCTTTAATTAATCCGTTGATATTAGAAATAGAACCGCCTGTGACTCTACTAATAATATTATTTATATCGTTCGAGTTGTTAAAAAAAGCCTCGTTACCAGTGGGTACGGAAAATTGACTGAAACTGTGAAAAAGATTGCTGCCTGCTTGTTCTCCGCCAGTAATTTCTGTGACATTTCCCGTTTGTTCGACATTTGTTTCAACTGTGCCATCGGGAGAAATTTGTCCTCTTGCAGCAGTTGGAAAAAATAAAGATAATAGCGCGATCGAATTGAACGAACAACGAACAATGTGTTTCATGGTTAGTCAAGCCATCTTGGCGAACAAGTAACTTCAGAAAAAAGAGAAAGACACAAATCGGTCAATCTTTTTTTTCAAAAGTTGCTTAAATGTTTCTTAATTGTAGAAACACATATCGATTTGAAAGAAAAACTTTTGTAAATTGTGTTTTCAGTAGGTACTGGAAATTAGAGATTGTTAATCACATCTAAATCAAATTATTGTTCTAAAATTTATTTTTTCCCAGTCAACCACTTCACAATTAAAGAATCAACAGAAAAAGCACCTCCACCGTTAACCAGCAAAAACAAATAACTCAATCCATACAGAGAAGCAGTTTCAAACGATGCAATCTTTAACCCGTCAACTTTGAGATGAAAATAAATCGCGATCGACATAGTAAATAATAACGATGCAGCGTTAAGACGGGTTAGCAAACCTACAGAAACTAAAATAGAACTAATTATCTCCACATAAGCAGCACAATAGGTAAAAAATACTGGATTGGGAAAACCAATGACACTAACAACATTGTCAGCAAATCCTTGTACGTCGGCTAATTTGCTTAAGCCGTTGTGTATCATTAATAAACCAGCAAAGACGCGAAGTATCGTCCAAGTAAGTTGAAATGCCAAATTTTGACTGGCTAAATTAGATTGCAAAACAGCAACAACTGAGGAGTTATTATTTTGAGTGGCGGTCATCGATCGTCGATTGATAGTAGGGGCAATTATCATTTTAAAAAAATTCTGGCAATAACTGAAACATATATTTTAGATATAATGACGCGCGAAATAATTAGTAGCACTAAAAATCCTCTTATTAAGCAAATACGCAAATTACATCGCCCCAAAGAACGACACGAACAAAATTTATTTTTATTGGAAGGAACGAATTTACTAGAGTCTGCTTGTAGATATAATTATTTTCTCACGACAGTTTGTTGTACTAACGCTTGGAGGGAACGTTATCCCCAACTCTGGGAACAAGCAATTCAAAAAGCGCAACGATTAGAATTAGTTACCCCAGAAGTTTTAGATGCGATCGCGACAACGGTAAATCCAGATGGGGTAGTCGCTACAGCGATTCGTCAAAATAGCGATGGCGATTTTACCAACGATTTAAACTTGGGTTTGGTTGTAGAAAGACTGCAAGATCCAGGCAATTTAGGTACGATTATTCGTACGGCGGTAGCTACTGGAGTCGATCGCTTATGGTTAAGTGAAGATAGTGTCGATCTCGATCATCCAAAAGTATTGAGAGCATCTGTAGGCGAATGGTTTCGTTTGTCGATGGCGAAAAGCTTTAACTTGATTAACTTAGTCGAAAATTATCGTCACCAGGGAGTGCAAATTGTCGCGACTTTACCTCAAACTTCCCTGAGTTATTGGGATGTAGATTTTTCTCCTCCAACTTTAATTCTTTTAGGTAATGAAGGCGCGGGACTATCTGAAGAATTAATCGCTTTGGCAGATTGTCGAGTTAATATTCCCCTGCATAATCAAGTAGAGTCTTTAAATGTGGCGATCGCGACAGCTTTATTATTGTACGAAGCACAAAGACAAAAATTCAAGCATCATCGGGATTGAGTTCGATCATTTGCCAAGTTACAAAAGTACCGATCGGACTCCACAGTAAAAACGGAATTAACAGACAAGCAGCATTAAAAGATACTGGAAATACCAACAAAGTTAAAATTAATCCGACTACAAAACCAGTCGCGCCAATAATCGTACCGACTTTTAAACTGCGAAGTCTACACATAACTGTAGTGTAAGCTAAAATACTAATTTCCCAAAGAAGATAAAATCCCATTAAAAACCATGTGTAACCACGATCGGGTTTTGTCTGCCAAACTTCGTTAGCAGAAATTGCACCGCAGGTAAAAATAAATATCCAAATAAAAGGAATTAACCATTCAAAAGTTAACCAACTAGGTCGTCTCAAGCGAAAAAACCAACGGCGATCGTCAGGATCGAGGCGATTAACTATCAAAGCGGTTAAAAAAGTAACGCCAGCAATTACTAACCAAGAAGGAATCATATTACCCTGAGAAAAAAAGTTAACTCCTGAGAGATTTCTATCAGGATGGGAATGCTTGTTTAAACAATTATTTCACCAAAAACTTTTTTTATACCTAAAAAAAACTCCACTCGATCGAGTGGAGTTCCTTCGCCATTCAAATTGACCCTTGTTATCTGAAAAAACCTAATTAAACTTCACTTTCAATGTGAAGAAATAAAAGTCCCATAACCACAGCAGGCATTAACCAACCAATGACAGGAATTAAAATTAGAGATAAATAAGAAGCTGTATATCCACCCATGATCTTTGATTCTCCTATGTAAAGTAGAAAGATTTACCAAAAAATGATTGCTTTGCAAATCGATCGATTAATTAAAAATGCCGCTTAAGATACCTGTAACAGTATCGAGATTTTGCAGGAGGAAATAAGCAAAGAAAGCACCGCCCATACCGCCAATAAAGAATCCAGCAGCAAACTGACTCCAACCATCAGAAGATTGATTCCAGCGATCGGCAGGTTGCATGGCATCTTTAGTTTGAATGTGCTTGTCGTGGAAAGCAACAATACCATAGCTAGCCAAACAAGCAGTAGCGATTAAAATTGTACCTAGAGCAGAAATTAATCCGCCCAAGCTAGCATACTCGGAATCGCGCAAAGGACCAAGCACAATCCAAGGACCAATTAAAAAGTAACCATGCGCCATACCAACCTCTAATCCGCGAAGGATTGGGGCAAGTCCGCGACGGTAAGCAGGTAAGTTTCCAATAAAAGCTTTAGTAAAATCAGAAGCTGAAATTGGAGTAGCTAAATGACCTGTAAAAGGATCGTCATTATAAGGATGAACTACCTGTGTAAATGTTTTAGGCATATCCGTGTTTCCTCTCGGTAGTTGAAAAAGTGTATAGAAAACTTAAGAAATCATTCTACGAAACCAAAGGCGTATCAATCGCACAAATAGCATTCTGTGTAAGAAAAGTTCATCAAAGCTAGTTCGATCGATCGCAATCGACAAGAATCGACCTACTATATCTAACGGATGAAGTTACGTTGGATGTAGTGCTGGATTGCGCGATTAATTATAATATTTGGGAAATCATTATTATTTTGGATCGGTAGTCATGAAACAAAGTCTCACACTATTGAGAAAGGCTAGCGAATGCCTCTGGGGGCTAATTTTGCCAATTTTCTCGGTAATTTTGGCTGTTACTTTTTTGGCAGTGCCAGCAAATGCTACAAGTGTTTACGATTTACCCCAGCTTAGCGCGGGCAATTCCACTTGGGTAGTAGACAAAGCCGATGCGATTAGCCTGACTAACGAAGGTAAATTAAACAATACTTTAAAACAACTAGCTCAAAACACAAATAACGAATTGAGATTAGTAGCCATTCGTCGTTTAGATTACGACGATACTATTGAAAGCTTTACTAACAAATTATTTGAAACATGGTTTCCCAATCCTGAAGAACAAAGCAACCAAACTTTATTAGTCATAGACACTCTCAGCAATAACGCTGCAATTAGGAGTGGAGATAAAGCCAAACAATTGCTTACAGATGATATTGCCAAAAGCGTAATCGATGAAAGTATTGGCTTGCGCCTCAAAGAAGGAGACAAATACAATCAAACTTTTTTAGAAGCAAGCGATCGCATCGCAGCCGTTCTTTCTGGTGAAACCGATCCAGGTTCGGTAGCAGTTGCTAAAGAAATCGACACTGAAAGTACATTTACCAAAGCTGAAGATACTGACGCTGGTAACGCCACTATTTGGGTAATCGGTTTCTTAATTGTAGCAACGGTTATCCCAATGGTAACTTATTTTTGGTACGCAGGTTTTCCTGGGAATTAGATTTAGTTTATGGTTCATCGTTCAATGTTCATAGGAAAAAAATATCTTCGATTCTGTTGGCAATAAACAATGAACCATTAGCCACGATCGATATTAATCCTGAATATACTCTTCCCCATTAATTAAAGCAAACTCAGCCCTAGTAAATTCTCTTCCCAAATAGGCGGCGTGGTCTAACATGGTAAGAGGAATGGGTTGGGTTTGCTCGATTATTTTGACACAAAGTTCTTTGGCAGTTTTTGCGGCGTATAAAATTTCCGAAGTTCTTTCGACTTTTCCTTTGGCGGGAATAACTTTACCCGTTTCTGGATCGACGGCTAAACCTTTTTCGTTGATGAGGTTAGTAAAATGTTTGGCACAAATCAAACCAGCTTCGCGATCGAGATAGATAATGAAATAACCTGCTGGATCTAAATCGATATGACGCTTTGAAAGTTGGTTATCGATCGCAGTTATTTCCTCTTTTAATTTTGTATTCATATTTTTCTGTTTTTATACCGATCCAAGATTTTAACGCAAACCAATCTCTGAATCTTGAATAATATTTAAGACAAAGTAGGGACGGGTTTTGTTCTTAATTTTTCGATTGAAATCGATAACTTATCGTCTAAACCCACCTCTACTTATAAATTTTTACAATAATTAACGATGTGTTCGATCTAACATCATTAAGTTTTTTAGACAACTACACTGTATATATTAATAAATTTTTATATGCGTAGACGTAGTCATGTCGTAGACATCGATTTGTTTATTTAACAAACTCGACAATAGATAAGAGTTGAAATGAAATTAAAAACTATTAAATACATAATTCAACATCCCTACGAGCTTCCTATAATTCTGCGAGAAAAAATTTATGGCATAGATACGCAAAAAACTGTTCCTGTTAAAGAAACAAATTTAAACCCTCAAAGAGCTTTGGGTTATACTCCATCTGGGAATAAATATCTCAGTCAAGTTTTAGATAATTTAAATATTACAGAACGAGATTCGATCGTCGATTTAGGTAGTGGGAAAGGTTCGGCACTTATTTGGTTTGCTCGATATCCTTTCGGCAAAATTGCAGGAGTAGAATTATCATCTGAGTTTCTGGAAACTGCTCGCACTAATTTCCAAAAACTCGGTATTAAAAATATAGACTTGTTTTGTCTAGATGCAGGCAATTTCGACAAATTGGATGATTATAATTACATTTATATGTCTAATCCTTTTCCTGAAATAGTTGTAGATGAGGTAATACAAAATCTTAAAAAATCTCTCATTAAAAAACCTAGATTGTTCACTATTATTTATAAAATTCCCGTTGGCGATCGAGTGATTCTAAAGAGTAATTTGTTTGAAAAAGTTGCAGAATTTAATACAGAATTCAAACACAATGAATTTAATTTAAATGTTGAAGATAAATTTTTTGTTTATCAAAATAAAATCACCAAACAATAGTTTTTAATACTCAAGTAGAGACTTTTAAATCTAAATATTAATTTCTCGTTTGTTAAAAGGTAAATCGCTATTAATTGCATCAATTTCTTCTTGTTCGGCTTGATTTATTTCATCGATATAACTAGAAAAAATAGTACTCATACGACGATTGTAAAAGCGGTGCAAACTGTAATTTGCAGTTGCGGGAAAACCTCTTCTTCGCTTGTGACTGCCTCCCGCACCAGGATCGAACATTTTCACTCCAGTTTCGATCGCCCACTCGATCGGTTTGTAGTAACAAGCTTCAAAATGTAAGCAATCGAATTCAGATAAACAACCCCAATAACGACCGTATAAATTTTCGCCTTTATTGATACAAAAAGACATTCCTACTGGTTTGCGATCGCTTTCATCTCGATAAGCGGCAAATAAAACAACGCGATCGCTGTAATTGGGATAGAGTTGCTGAAAAAATTGACGAGTTAAATACTTACTTCCCGAGTAAAACTTCTCGCAAGTGCTGCTATAAAAATTATAAATCTGTTTATAAAGCGAATCAGGAATTTCTTCACCAGTTAAAGTTTTGACAATTAATCCCGCATTCTCAACAGCTTTTCTTTCCCTTTTTATATTGCGCCGTTGATTGGCATTAAACATCTTTAAATAATCATCAAAACTAGAAAAATCTCGATCGCGCCAAATATAACTGTAGTGCAGCCAACCTCGATAACCATTTCTTTCCATAACTTCGCGCCAATCTGGATCGACAAACAAAAAACTACATCCAGAGATACGATTGCGATCGCAAAAATGGTCGATCGCCGCCACCATAATCTGCGTCAATTCGTCTTCATCTTCTCCTGGCGCGATTAAAAATCGATAACCTAGTGCTGGAGTAAACGGAGTCATCCCTAACAACTTAGGATAGTACTGCACCCCCAAACGGTAAGCTAAATTTGACCATTCTTGGTCGAAAACAAACTCACCATAACTATGTCCTTTAACATATAGTGGCGCAGCAGCAAGCAATTGTCTATCTCGCCAAATAGTTAAATGACAGGGATGCCAACCCGTACGCGCCGTAGCACTTCCAGACGTTTCGACATTATTAAGCCATTCCCATTCTAAAAATGGTGTTTTGAGTGGCTGCGCTAAAGCATCCCAGTCAGCTTTGGGAATTTCGGAAATATTAGTAACCCAGGCAACAGAATATTGAGGCTTAATTTGTTCGATCATCAGACTGGTAAGCGATTGCGCTGGGCGCACTGGCAAAGCCAATCGCGGCATTAATTAGATATTCACTATTATTTAGCGTACTGCAATATTCCTTAACATGGGAATGAAGATCCGCGATCGCTTTTTATTTCTCTATTTCCTCAGCCCCTCAGCCCCTCCGCCCCTCCGCCCCTCTGCGCCTCTGCGCACGGCACTTTGTATTCCGAGGAAACCTCGGAATCCGTGCCTCCTCTGCGCGAAACTCAATCCAAAATCCCCGCCAGATCCAACACAAATCCAAACAAAACATCCTCTCCCGACAAACTATTAGGAGATTCCAAAACCTCTACATTCTGTCTCAAACGATAAATTTCCACTTGTCGATTTTGAGGATTAATCAGCCAACCCAAACGCACCCCACAGTCAAGATATTCTTGCATTTTCCCTTGCAATGTTTCTAGACTATCTGTAGCAGAACGTAATTCGACAACAAAATCGGGTGCAAGCGGTAAAAAGCGATCGGGATCTGGATTAAATGCTTCTAATCTATCTCTTCTTACCCAAGCAGCATCGGGAGATCGATCGGCATTGTTAGGAAGCTTAAAACCCGTTGAAGAATCAAATACTAACCCAGTGCCATCAACATCTGCCCAATTAGATAAACGTTGATTAATTTTACTATTACGATTGCCGCTTCTCCATCCCGTTGGTGGCATAATCATTAATTCTCCCACAGCCGTGCGCTCGAGACGCAAATTTCGGTTATTTTGACAGAGTTGAAAAAATTGTTCGTCTGTTAGATCGATTGTGGGACTAAGATTGAGAACTAAAGCGTTCATAATCTGTATCTGTTTTTTGATAGTGCTATTAATTCAAGTGTGAACTACCCAACGCTAAACCGTTTCGGGCAAACGCGTGACGGGGCTTTTAGAGTATTGAAGTAAATTCGCCACACAGCCCCTTGGCTTCTGCATTCATAGACGACTGCCCTAGCCTGGTCTTGCGACCAAGTTTGGGTCTTACATCCCCTCCAGCAACAGAGACGGCTGTTCCATCCGCCTGTAGCATTCTGATTCCTTCTGCCCTAATATTTGCGGAAGCGTTGCCATCTCTATCGTGGTTAGTTCCACAGCTAGGGCAAGTCCATTCTCTTATTTCCAATGGCATCTTATCCATTTGATAGAAACAACTAGAGCAAAGTTTAGATGAGGGAAACCATCGGTCAATTTCTATCAGCTTACCTTCACTACGTTCGAGTTTATAGCTTAGAAAGTTGACAAATATTCCCCATCCACAATCAGAGATACTTTTAGCTAATTTGTGATTACGAACCATGCCTCTGACATGAAGGTTTTCTACTATGACCGTTTGGTTTTCACGGACTAACTTAGTACTAAGTTTATGTAGAAAATCAGTACGCGCATTGCTTACTCGTTCGTGTATTTTAGCTACTTTGATTCGATATTTATATCTTGAATTACTTCCTTTTTCTTTTTTAGATAATTTTTGTTGTTTGCGTTTTAGATTTCTCTCATGTTTAGCAAAATGCTTAGGATTTTCATATTTGCTAACTTTTTTACCGTCAAAGGTAATAGCAAAATGTTTTATCCCTAAGTCAACACCTACTATTCCATCTGGTTTATTTTTGTTTTTTAGATTATCTTCTACTTCAAATAAGATAGAGGCAAAATATTTCCCTGATGGATTAAGACTGACAGTAACAGTCTTAACTTCTCCCTCAATTGTCCTATGAACTTTAGCTTTTATTGCTTCATTCATTTTAGGCAAAATAATAAAATTATTGCCTACTTTTACATTTTGAGGGTATTGAATTGATTGTTTATGTCTTCTAGATTTGAAGCGCGGAAATCCCGCACGAAGAGCAAAAAAGTTTTTATAAGCTGTGGTTAGATTGAGTGTCGCCGCCTGTAAAACTTGGCTATAGCAATCTCCTAACCAACTTGTTTCTTCTGCTTTTTTCAAAGGTGGTAAAAGTGCATTCAAAGTTGTTTGTCCTAGCCCCTTGCCTGTGTCCTTGTACGCCTCAATCGATTTGTTGAGCGCATAGTTCCACCACCAACGAGCTGCACCGAATGTACAGGTTAATTGCTGCTGTTGCTTAGGATTCGGATATAAGCGGACTTTGACAACTTTAAACATTTTTATCTCCTTATTTACTAATAATAACATTTACAGTAAATAAAAAGGTAAAGATTTGTTCGAGAGGAGTCCCTACGGCTCACTCGCGCATCAATCGCCCGACGCGATCGGCAAAGATTACCACAAGGGACTTCCCGCGACTCAGTTAAATTATCGATCGGCTAATTTGACACCATGGCCGATCTACACTTTAAATTCGTCAGCAAATGTAATTGCAGGTTTATTTTCAGCGTGATAACGAGGTTCGTTATCAAAACATAGTTCGAGCGCGCGATCGCAAACTAAACAAACATTTTTATACTTAAATAACAAACTACTATGTTGAATTAATTGTTGAATTGCAAACTATTTTTTTCTGTCGTAATGAAGTTAAAGTTTTAAAGGATAACAAAGTAGATCTTGTTATTCTTCCTTTAACTAATATTAAAGGTAAATAAAAAAAAGATTAATGATTATCAATTTTTTAGTAAAAACTAAAAAATTAAGTCTTTTAAATTTATGAGTGTGTTTAGCCATTTAGTCGATCGAAAACTTGATGAATATGAAAGATTAGGCATCGATCGAGAAGATGAAGAAGGTCTTCGACAAGCGTATATAGAAGCGTGTTTAATTCTAATAGAAACTGAGTTCGATCCCAATGAAAGACACGAGGAAAATTACACAATCCTGATGGAAATAGCTTGGACTGGTAGAGTCGATCTAGTCAAAAGACTCGTTGAGATGGGTGCTGATGTCAATGCTATAAGTAATGATACTACTTTTGCTTTATTTGAAGCTGCTCGTGCAGGTAGACAAGAAGTATTTGATTATCTTGCTCCTTTAACCGATCTTGAACTTAGAGAAGCAGCAGCAGAAGAGTTACCAAAAGGTCTTCTTTATAGAAAAAGAAAAGATAATAAACTGGTTGAAAATTTTATTAGCGCAGCTTGGAATGGCGAAATTCAAAAGCTCACAGAAGCCATTAACAATGGAGTGGATGTTAATGCTATTGGCTCAAACGGTGAAACAGCATTGCATAAAGCTGTTAGAAATCATCAATTATCATCAGTTTGTATTTTAGTAGAAGCGGGAGCTTATCCTAATATTAAGGATTCTGAAGGAAATACACCTATAGATATTGCTAGAGCAAACCAGAAAAAATATCCAGAGGTACTGCAAGCTATAGTTAAGGCACTTCGAACTAACAAAGTAGGCTGGATGGAAAGTCACTCGTAATAAAATATGATTCGATCGATAAATTAACAAAATCTATGTTTTAAATTAATTTTTTGACAAGCAGTCTTAATGCAAGAAACAGAAAAAGCGTTACTAATTTACCGAGCTAAAGACTAACAAACAGTAGATAAAGAAATTTGTCGCCATTTTTCTCGATAGACTGAAAGTAAATTTTTTTGCTCTAATGTAAGTTGGGTAATTTTTGACTCGGACATGTCAATCTTATAGTTTTTATGCCTCAATCTCTACCGCGATCGGCTTACCTAATTTTCTTTATTACATTTCTAAGATTTGTTTGACTTCATCTAATGATACAGAAGGTTCATTTTCTTCCTGTTTTTTTGCATTTTTTAAATCTTGAATATCTTCTAAATCGGCAAGTAGTTCTTGAATGGCAAGAAATTCTTCATAAGGTAAAACAACAAATTCGTTTTTGCCATTTTTATTTAAAAAAATAGGATGTAATTCGAGCATATATATTGTAAATACCTATGAACAATTAATTACACAATTTCTATTCCCTATTCCCTCTCTCCACCAATAAATTTAATTTTGCTAACCTACTTATTTTCTAATTTCGATGCCATGTAGTTACGCCACCAGGTTTATCGACAATAATAATTCCTTTTTCTTTTAATTCATCGCGAATACGATCGCTCATCTCCCAATTTTTTGATTTTCTAGCGTCAGTACGTTGCTGAATAAATGCTTCAATATCGGCATCACTCAAATTATCGCTAGCATTATTAGTATCTTCTTCTAGTTGTGCATGTAAGCCTAAAATATCGGCTAATTGAATTAAAGTTCGCCACTTCTGTTCTAATTCTTCTGGAGAAGTTTCTGTTTTACCTTGATGAACTAAAAGATTTCCTTGCTTGGCTAATTCTTTGGCAATCTCAAATAAAACTGCCAAACCGCCAGCAAAATTAAAATCGTCATCGACTGCTTCTTGAAATTCTTTGAAAATTGCTTCAGGGCGATCGCTTCTATCTTCTATTGCCTGTTGCCTATTCCCTATTTCCTCTTGAAAACCTAACTGTTTGCCATAGCGATCGCCAAATAATAAACCTTCTTTGAGAGTTTCCCAACTATTGGTAGCAGTTTCTAGGGCGCGATCGGTAAAATCGACGGGATTGCGATAGTGAATTTGCAGAATAAATAATCTTACTGCCATCGGATCGATCGCGCGATCTAACAATTCACGGATGGTAATAAAATTGCCTAAAGACTTAGACATTTTTTTTCCATCCACCATAATCATCCCGTTATGCATCCAATAGTTAGCTAGGGATTTTCCTGTAGCCGCTTCTGATTGAGCAATTTCATTTTCGTGGTGGGGAAAAATTAAATCGCTACCGCCAACGTGAATATCGATCGTTTCTCCGAGCTTCTCTCTAACCATTGCCGAACATTCTATATGCCAGCCAGGACGACCTTTTCCCCAAGGAGAATCCCAAGCAGGTTCGTTCTGTTTGGCAGCTTTCCAGAGGGCAAAATCAGCAGGATCTTTCTTCTTGGCAGCTTCGGGATCTTCTACTTCTACTCTACCACTAGCACCAGCCAGCATATCTTCTAATTTTCGTCCCGATAGTTTACCGTAACCGTGAAACTTGCAGACACAGAAATAAACATCGCCATCGGCGGGATAGGCAAAACCTTTTTTTTCAAGTTCGGAAACTAAATTTTGAATGCCAGCGATCGAATGGGTAGCGCGAGGATAATCGTCAGCATTTCTGATTCCCAATCTTTCCATGTCCTCAAAATATGCTTTAATAAAACGTTCCGAAACATCTTCCATAGATGTTCCCTGTTCTTTGGCACGATTGAGAATTTTATCGTCGATGTCGGTAAAATTTTGAACGTATTTTACCGAATAGCCACGCCATTCTAAATAGCGGCGTACTACATCCCAAACCATACAAGTTCGTGCATGACCTAAATGGCAGTAATCATAAACAGTAATACCACAGCAATACATCCGCACCCTACCATTTTCTAAAGATTTAAATGGCTCTTTACTGCGGGTTAGAGTATTGTAAATCGTTAAGGTCATGACGATGTTAGTTAATGGGATGAGTAGAGATACGTAATAATAAAACTAAATCAATCTTCCTATATTCTGACGTTTTCTTTGCGAAGTTTTATGCAAACAGTTGATACTCAGCCCAACTCTGAAGGCATAGATGCACCAAAACAAGGTTTACCCGTAACAATTATTACTGGCTTTCTCGGTAGCGGTAAGACTACTCTACTCAATCACATCCTAAGTAATCAACAGGGAATCAAAACCGCCGTTTTAGTTAATGAATTCGGTGAAATTGGCATCGATAACGAATTGATTATTTCCACTGACGATAATATGGTGGAATTAAACAATGGTTGTATTTGCTGCACCATCAACGAAGATTTAGTTGGTGCGGTTTACAAAGTTCTCGAACGAGAGGAAAAAGTCGATTATTTGGTAGTCGAAACCACTGGTTTAGCCGATCCTCTACCCGTTGCGCTGACTTTTTTGGGTACGGAATTGCGAGATATGACTCGTCTCGATTCCATTATTACTTTAGTCGATTCTGCTAATTACAGCTTGGATTTATTTAATTCTCAAGCTGCTTACAGTCAAATTGCCTACGGCGACATAATTGTTCTCAACAAAACCGATTTGGTAGATGAAGCTGATGTAGATTCTCTGGAAATTAAAATTAGAGATATCAAACAGGATGCAAGAATTCTTCGTAGTAAAAACTCTCAAGTTGCATTACCCTTAATTCTTAGCGTCGGTTTGTTTGAGTCGGATAAATATTTCGAGTCTAAATCAGAACACGACCATCACGACCATCATCACGATGATACCTGTGACCATCATGACCATCATCATCATGATAACGAACATCATCACGACCATCACGACCATCACCATCATTCCGATCATTTAGATAATGATGGTTTTACCTCAATTTCTTTTCAAAGCGATCGACCATTATCGATTAGAAAATTTCAACATTTTCTAGATAATTTATTACCTGGAAATGTTTTTCGTGCTAAGGGAATTCTTTGGTTTGATGAAAG
>JBOFLQ010000122.1:0-20495 GCA_051657945.1 Xenococcaceae cyanobacterium
CGCGAACTTTAGAAGTATTCGATGATAATTTTTCGACGGCAGTTTTAGCTTTATCGAGCGAACGCGCCGCTACAATTACATCAAATCCCGCCGCAACTAAGCCTTGGCAAATTGCAAAACCAATCCCTTTATTCCCTCCGGTTACGAGGGCGGATTTTCCTTTCAATTGTGCATTCATATTTTATTCCTATTTCCTCAGTAGAGACAAGGCGGGAAAATCCGTAGGCGATAGACGGAGGCTAAAAGATCTGAGGTTTCCTCAGATCTCGCCTCCTCCCGTGCCGCCTCGGAAACCGTACTATTTTCCCTCGGAGGTTACCTCAGATTTGACGCGCCTTGTCTCTACATAATCTGTAGCAAACACCATTTAAATTTGTATGACTATTTGCATAAAAACGTGTGAGGTTTGAGCGATCGCCCGATGCCCGATTAATCTTTTTAGAAGATGTAGCATTACTCGCCCAATCGTTCAAGCTCCGATCGCGCCTACCGTTGCTCCTTCAAACGCCGTGTTCATTGAAACATCTTTCCAAGCATCTAGTTCGGCTTTCATCGATTCAAGCTTTTGGTCGATCCCGTTAACGGCATCTTCGCCTAAAGCCAATCGCAAGGGCGGATTTTCACTTGCAACGACTTTAATCATGGCTTGTGCTGCTTTGGCTGGATCTCCAGGTTGTTTGCCATCAATATCTTGTACCCACTGGATCATCTTGCCACTGGTTTCGGCATAATCGGGCATTGTTTGTTCTGGAGTAGAGAGCGATCGCCCACCAAAATCAGTTCGAAACGCACCTGGTTCGACGATCGTGACTTTAATGCCTAAAGGTGCAACTTCTTGGGCGAGGGCTTCGGAAACTGCTTCTAAAGCAAATTTGGTACTACAATAAATTCCAGCACCTGCCATCGAAACAACGCCACCAACCGATGATATGTTGAGAATATGACCCCTGCGTTGAGAGCGCATTAGGGGTAACACCTCGCGCATCATGTTAATTGCTCCGAACAGGTTGGTATCGAACTGTCGTTTAATTGCTTCGTCGCTTTGTTCTTCGATCGCGCCCATCGAACCGTAACCAGCGTTATTAACTAAAACATCAATGCGTCCGTATACATCTTTGGCTTGAGATATCGCCGAACGAATATTATCTTTCTTGGTAACATCTAAGCCAAGAGTGCAGACTTGTTGGGGATATCGATAGACTAAATCTTCAAGTTTTTCGGTGTGGCGAGCAGTAGCAATAACGCGATTGCCACTCTGTAATACTGCTTCAGCTAGGGAACGACCAAATCCTGTCGAGCAGCCCGTAATCAGCCAAACTTTGGAATCGCTTTGTGCAACCATGAAAACTTTTCCCGCGCTAGATAACTTCATCTATCTTTAAGGTAACAACAAGGGCCGATCTTTTTTGGCTAAATCTTGCTATTTTTCGATCGATTCTTGCTATTTCTCGATAAAATCACTCTTTAGATAGAAATATTTTTAAAAAATTCACTAAAAACTTTTGAGCGATCGACTCTAGATTATTTACTTATAGCTCTGATGATTGTTTTTTAAATTTGTTTACCGATCGGCTGCGCTCGCTACGGCAAAAACTATTGTGCTAACGCAAAAGTTTTAAGTGAAGTCATAACGACTCCAATCTAGATTGTTTAGTTGTCGCTCTGATGAGAGACTCCGCCACAGCGCGATCGAGTGACGAATATCTTGCGCCGATCGCACCCTCTCTATTCCCTGCCCCAAAACGACTAAATCGAACTCAAATAATCGCTGACAATTTGTAAGATTCTATCTGCTGCTGTCCCATCACCAAAAGGATTGATCGCTGTTGCCATTCGTTCGTAAGCTTGGCGATCGCTCAACAATTGACTCGTTTGTGTCAAAATATTTTCGGGGTTAGTGCCGATTAATTTTGCCGTTCCTGCGGCGATCGCTTCAGGACGTTCGGTAGTCTCCCGTAATACTAAAACTGGTTTGCCCAAACTGGGTGCTTCTTCTTGTAGTCCGCCCGAATCGGTTAATAGCAAATAGCATCGTTGAATTGCTCCCACCAAACGTGCGTAATCGAGGGGTTCGATTAAAAATACACGCGCTCGATCGCCAAGAGATTTATAAATTGGTTCTCTCACCAAGGGATTGCGATGCAATGGTAACAGCAGGGCAACATCGTCAAAGCGGTCTAAAATTAGGTGAAAGCCTTTAATAATATCTTGCAAAGGTTCGCCCCAATTTTCTCGACGATGAACCGTTGCCAATAAAACTTTATATTTTGACCAGTCCAAACCAGGAACTTCGCATTGTGGTTGACTCGCTGCGACTGCTAGCAAAGCGTCAATTACTGTATTGCCAGTGTGATGAATTTGCGTCGTCACTCCCGAATTTTTTAAATTTTCGACCGCTAGTGTAGTCGGAGCAAAATGTAGTTGCGTTAATTGGGAAATAAGGCGGCGATTGACTTCTTCTGGATAGGGATTGTAAATATCGTTGGTACGTAAACCTGCTTCTACGTGAGCGATCGGGATTTTTTGATAAAATGCCGCTAGAGCAGCAGCAAAAGCAGTAGTTGTATCTCCCTGCACCACAACTAATTGCGGTTTAATTTCCTGAAAGATAGACTCCAAACCTTGTAAGCTGCGACAGGTAATTTCCGTTAGTGTTTGTTTGGGTTGCATGATTGCCAAATCGCGATCGGCACTCAAATCGAATAGTTGCATTACTTGTTCGACCATCTCTTGATGCTGTCCCGTCAAAACTACATAAATTTTAAAAATGGGCGATCGACGGAACTTTTGAATGACAGGAGCTAGTTTAATTGCTTCGGGACGAGTTCCCAAGGTAATGCAAATTGAGAAGATTGGTGATGTCATCCGATTTTAGCTACAGAAAAATAGCGAGCCTTCAATTTTACACTCAGCTATATTTGAGTGAAAACACTTTAAACTACCATATTTGTATTAAGGTTTTCCTGTTGATGAGTCTAGATTTTTACTAAAATTTTTTTGATTATAAACACAAAAAAGTCCAGTTATTACTGGACTGTGCAATCAATGCTGTGGGGCAAGTTTGATTAAAATGACTTGCAAATTGGATAAACTCTTTTTGTTATAAAACTTAATTAATTCTGCTGGAAATCAAATCGCAAGTAAGAGGACAAGATGCATAAACTGAAGTAGAGCAATTAGTTTCCTCTCCATGCAACCAGCTCAGCCAGCGTACTTCTTGAGGATGAATGCCTTTGAAAGTTAGAATAGCCGCCCCAACAATCACCGCTAAAGCATTCCCACCAATAATCGTACCTGCAACCAACAAAACGGCACTCATTGGTAGAAGCGATTGTAAGATAATCGCCGCTAAAACCCCTACAGTCATCATTAAAACGATCAGCGGAAATCCTACCACTAACAAACAAACAGCCAGTGTAAAACTCCAAATCGAGAAGCTTCTAACAACAGCTAAAGAATGATTTGTACCCCAATTATTTCTTTCAACTAATTGCATTGTTTTTCTCCAGGACTATTGACGACAACAAAAATTTAAAAACCAGTGAAATTTAACGCTTGTAAAACAGCGATTAAACCATACATTAATTATTAATAATTATAGGAATGTTATGGAAGAAAAAACTTTTTATCAAAAAAAGTTTACATTTTTTGTCACAAATAACTCGAATTACGTCTGAAACTTGTCGATCCCTATTGGTTTAAAGTGAAAAATGCCTGCCTCAAGTCGCGGTCTTCTTAAGTTTAAGATATTCGCTCGAATATCTTTACGTTTCTTAAGAAGACATTTTAGTTTTTTGCTGGGACAATTTTCCCGCAGAAATTACTAGGTATTATTACTTACTGAATTTATTTAAAAAACGATTAGTACCCAATTAAAGAATAAAACAAATAGAGATTGAAAGAAAGTTACTGAATAACATTTTGAAGAGCGGGAATAAAAAGCAAAAAACGATCGAATCAAAATTTGTCAGATTTTAATCTCGATCGAATTGTTAGCAAGTCGGCAAATTTGGGAACAATAAATTTAACTAATATATTGTTTGAAAAAAAATTGCGGAACTTATGACACAAGCAAGAAGTTTGCCAACACCACCACCACCACCGCCACCATCTCCATCTGCGGCAAATCGTCAAGCGGCAAGTAATGGAGGTACAGCCAAAGCTGCAACAGGACGTTCTCCAGGTCATCCTTCGTTGGAATATTTAATCCGCAAAGCTTATGACCAAGGTTATTCAGACATTCACTTGGGCATTGGGGAAGTTCCCCGCATGCGCGATCGCGGACAAATTATCGTTACTGAATATCCAGAAACCGATTTACCTACTTTTTTGAGTTGGTTGAGGGAAGTTTTAACAGAAGAAGAAATCAAAAAATTTCAACTCGATTTGGAATTTGACGGTGCGACGCAATACGAATTCGCACGGGTGCGGATCAATATCTTTGATACTCTCAAAGGATATGCGCTAGTTATGCGTTTGATTCCACTCAAAATACTAACTCTAGAGCAATTAAATTTACCCGCAGTATTTAGAAGTGTTTCCGAAGCACACAAAGGATTAATTTTGGTAACCGGACCGACTGGTTCGGGTAAATCTACTACCATGGCGGCGATGGTAGATTACATCAACAAAAATTTTCCCAAACATATTATCACAATTGAAGACCCGATCGAATTCGTCCATAAAAGTCAAAAATCTTTAGTCAAACAACGAGAAGTAGGTCTCAATACTCTAAAATTTGATAATGCGCTCAAAGCAGCTTTGCGGGAAGATCCCGACATCATCCTAGTTGGGGAAATGCGGGATAAAGAAACCGTCAATACAGCCCTCAAAGCAGCGCAAACCGGTCACTTGGTGATGGGAACGTTACACACTAACAGCGCGATTAAAACGATCGAACGTATTCTCACTCTTTATAGTGCTGAAGAACAAGATGCCATGCGCGTGGCGATCGCCGAGTCTTTGGTTTGCGTAATCGCACAAGGATTATGTCGAACTACAGACGGTAAACGCGCAGCCTATCACGATATTTTAGTGAATACGGAAACTGTCAAAGACTACATTCGTCAAGGCAAAAGCGATGAAATTCACTCTTTGATGCAAGATGGTGAATACGATGGCATGATTACCAGCAACCAGTCACTTTTCAATCTTTATCAAGACGGAAGAATAAACGAAGAAACTGCTTTAGAGTTATCGGCAACTCCCAATGAGATGGCAATGATGCTCAGAGGAAGAGTTTGACGAAGGATAAATTAGAGCTACTCTTGTAGCCTTAGATCGAGAGTCGGTTGTTGAGATGGCAGCGGTTGGCGAGGAATTTTAGTCAATATTCGCCGACGCTGACATTTGTCTTGCTTGTTTAAGCATAGCAATTAAAGTTTGATGAGCATCTTCAGAATCTTTTAGATTCTGCTCGAATTCGATGCGAATGGGAAATTTTTCACCTTTGACGAGGGCAGATAAATTCATTCCTTGAGGATCGATCGAAATCATTTGCGCGGCTTCAGCTTCGGGAGTATTGCCAAAAGCCCTAGCGTATATAACTATTGCATCGCCATGATCTTCGTTCATGTGCTTGCAGATGCGATCGCTAATCGCAGAGGTAATTGGATCGGACATTGCTAAATTTCCTAGTAAAAACACTTTTAATACTTATACAATACCAAACAGCAAGATCGGTATTGGATCGATCGATTAAAATATTTCGACAATAAGCTCGATAAATTGTAACTAAGCCTTAATTTATCGTTAATTTTCCTCGATCGCGTCTTGATTGAGTAATACTAACGAGGTGTATTCAAATTATATTTATTGAGTTAATACTGTAAGGGTTTCGACCGTAATATTCATATAGGCAAAAAAATTAATTAGTTTTTTTAATGAAATCTTTGTTTAAGTCTACTTTTTTTTGTTGGGCTTATTTGTTTTTACTTTGTTTGGGATATGTTGGTGCGGGTTGGTTGCTGGCAGCTTATCAAGTTTCTTGGTTAATCTGGCTGGGAACTTTACTAACGATCGTTCATTTGTCAATTGCTGAAACTGGAGCGATTGTTGTAGCGAATACCTGGTTAGTTTTAATCATTTTGTTAGGAATTTTTTTTAACACTAAAATTTCTTTAAATTTTTTACCTTTCTATAAAGCACAAATTTGGGCAATTGGTTTATTAATTGTCTGGATTTTTGCTATTCTTTTAATTTTAATGTTGGCTTTTGCTCAAACTCCACTCAAAACTGTAGACTTGGGTCGAATTGGCAAATCTCAAAAGCATCTCTCATATTTTTTAATAGTTGTGACTTGGATCGCTATTCAATTGGGTTATTTAATTTATAAATTAGCTAGTTAAATATTTTTTCGATCGACAAACAAACTTAACCAGTAAAGCCAAATTAGAAATATTTATTTTTAAGACGGTCGCATTTTTATTTGGATTTGAGTTTGTTTGAGGAAAGCTAATTATGTTGAAACAGAGAATTACACAACCAGACTATTTTTCACGCTCGGATTATCATCCAAAAAATACTAATTATTACTTGCAAAAACTGACTCCAGAAATTCAAGAGAGCTTTAGCGCCAAACAATTAGAAGCGATCGAATCTATCTTAAACGAAGCAATTCCAAAACCATCGCCCAAAATAGTAGATCTGAGATTTATAGTCGATTTAATTTTTTCCAAATTTTATGTTGTTCTTTTTGTCGGTAAAGAACGACGACAACAAAACCGTTTTTATTTACCAAGCAAACTAGCGAGAATAGGTAATATTGTTATTGCGATCGCCATGTTAATCGGTCTAAATTTATTAATTAGTTTAGCTATGTTTGGTTTTGCTTATTTGATTAAATCTGCCCTGGGAATAGATTTTTTCCCAGGTCATATCAACGAACACGTTCAAAAAATCAATCAGTAATGTTAGTTGTAGTTTTTTCTCGTTTAAACAAACGATCGATTAAATTTGTTGCAACATGGTAGGAAAGAAAAGAACCAATAGTAGAAAAACCACAGCAAATAAAACAAATCAATGTTGCTACAATTCCTATTACTCCAGGTATGTATTGAAGATTGGCAAACAGAGTTAATCCGATCGCGGCAAAAATAGACAAAATTAATGTATATTTTAAAAGCCTTGATTTTTGTTGTCCAAAACAATAAGCTCTAGTTACCGAGAAAGGAATTAGTAACGAACTACTTACTAATGTCAAAAAAAGCGATGCATTTCTAACTTCTGACGGATAAATATTCACCATCGTTATAGTGGTTAAAATAACAAAGATTATGCCAGCCAGAAAATGAGAAATTACTAATTCATGTGTTGATAAAAATTTCTTTTCATAGTTTTTAAGTTTTAAAATCAAATTAAACAACAACGGTAAGGCTAATATAAATAATATGTAGCCAAGCAACAAACTTAATAACCAATTAGAGAAAAGAAATTTTCCGCGCTCGAAAACATTAGCGATCGCGCCCACAAAAAATAATCCGATCGCAAAAAACCAAATTTTTCTTCCCATTTTAACCGTCGGACTAAGCAGACGATAAAATAAGTATTTACGTTTGAGTGCTTCAACAATTCCCAATCTAGCTTTTTCTGGTTCGCTAGCTAGTTTAAATGCCAAAATGAAATGTTCTAAAGCTTGTCTATGATTATTTTCATCTAATAAAAACCAGCCCAAATATGTATGCGTACCAGGATGTTGTTGTCGCTCGAATAAGGACAAACTTAAAGTCTGTTTGAATAAAGTTAATTTGGCTTGCTCTTTGCGATCGAGTTTATTTAAAATTAATGCTTTCAAATGAATGCATTCAATACTTTCTGGTTCCAGATATAAAGCTTGTTCGATCGCATCTAAAGATTCTAGCCAACAAGCTCGCTCACTTTTTTCTCCTCTAATCAATTCACCGACAGGACGCGACATAATCGCTCTCATCTCATGACCTTTTTCAAAAAGAATAGCTGCTAGTAAAGTCCAATAATCTACACTACCATGATTAAGTTGAACCGCTTTTTTTGCAGCCTTTTCCGCTCTCTCTAATAATATTTTTGGCGATATTTTTGGCGGTTTTTTAAGATAAAAATTATAAATAACAAAAGCCTTTGCATAAAAAGCATGAGCATAATTAGGAGCCAAACAAATTAATAATTCTGCTTCTCGAATCGCCTCTTGATATTTATTTTGCTCGATCGAACACTGACATAACAACAGATGAGCGAGGCAATTGTGAGGGTCGATTGCTAATTTTAGTCGTAGTTCTTCTTCGGCTTGACTATACATGGAAATTTGAATTAAAAGCCAAGCTCGCTCTAAATTAAAATCCATTTGCAATAAGTTAATAATAGAATTGTGCGCTCTAACTTAGAACCTACGCAAATGATAATCGGCAACAATTAAAACTCATATCTCAGTTCAACTCGCTCGATAATTTAGTCATTTAATCCTCACATTTTATGACACTCTTTTATCTATAATTTTTGTTGCGTAAGTTCTATATACTTATGAGATTACCCAAAGTTGCCAGAAAGTTACTCGCTCGAATTTAGTTTTTAAAATTTAAATTAAAACTGGCAATAACTAGATTGTTTTTTTCCATACCAGCAGTCTAATCTGTAGTTAATAACTATTAAATAATTAAAAATAAAAGATGGCGCTAATTATCGCTGGCGATCGCTCTGGTGTTGGCAAAACTACTGTTACGCTTGCTCTACTTTCTTATCTAGCCAAAAAAAAAATTAAAGTACAATCATTCAAAGTAGGGCCAGATTATATCGACCCTATGTTTCATACTGCCATAACCGATCGCCCCTGTCGAAATTTAGACCCCGTTCTAACTTCAGAAACATACATTCAATCATGTTTCGCTCGTCATTGCCAAACAGTCGATTATGCTTTAATAGAAGGAGTAATGGGTTTGTTTGATGGCGTAAATTCTTCTATAGTCAATAGTAAAGTAGGGGTATCCCTTGTAGATACACAAAACGATCCACAAAAAGCGATAAAAGATTTCGCCAGCACCGCTCATATTGCCAGATTACTAAATTTACCAATTCTCCTCGTCTTAGATTGTTCGCGCTTATCTGGTTCGATCGCTGCGATCGCTCATGGATTTCGTTCATTCGACTCGAGAATTAAAATTGCTGGTATAGTTTTAAATCGAGTCGGTAGCGATCGCCATCTCGAATTACTAAAAGATGCTCTCGAACCATTACAAATATCAATTTTAGGCGTTTTGCGTCGCCACGAATCGATAACTATTCCCGACAGGCATTTAGGTTTAGTTCCCTCCGCAGAAATCGAACATCTAAAAGATTATTTCGATCGCCTAGCAACCCACTCAGAAACCTGTTTCAACTGGCAGAAATTATTACCCCTGTTGCAAGTAGACAGCACAGGTACAAAAAAGTACCAACTACCAATTACCAACTACCCCTTACCTATAACCAAACAACCCATCAGAATTGCGATCGCCCGCGATCGCGCATTTAACTTTTACTATCAAGATAATTTAGATATACTAACCGAACTTGGCGCTCAATTAATTCCCTGGAGTCCTCTTCAAGACGAACATTTGCCCGATCGAATACAAGGACTATATTTTGGTGGTGGGTTTCCAGAAGTTTTTGCCGAGCAATTAGCAGAAAATAAACAAATATTAGCTCAAGTCAAACGCGCCATTAAAATGGGAATGGCAACTTATGCCGAATGTGGGGGTTTGATGTACTTGTGCGATCGCATTGTCGATTTTAATAGCAACTCTTGGCAAATGGTGGGAGTTTTACCAACCAATGCTGTAATGAGCGATCGCTTGACTTTAGGATATCGTCGTGCTGTTACTCTTGAAAATACTATTCTTCTAACAGCGCCAGAAAAAATTTGGGGGCATGAGTTTCATCGCTCTCAATTAACATCGCCACCCAAACAACCAATTTACGCGATCGACAATCTTAAATCCAACCAAGTTTCTAGCTATGAAGGATGGTATTTACCAAACCTCCATGCCTCTTACATTCACCTACATTTTGGCAGCGATTTAAATATTTCCAAAAAATTTCTCAAAAGTTGCACAATAAAGAATCCATAAGCTACACTTAAGCGAGTGACCTTTAAAAGTAATACCGTTTAGGGACCAAAGGAGGTGATGCCCATGATAGAAAGTAGTAAAATCGTGGGTCTCCTAGTCGAAAGTGGCCGGCTGTGCGCCGGGGCTGTTCTCTAACAGTCAATTAAGCTTTCTCAGAAGGTCGTCGGTAGTTTATCTACTGTACGATTGACTGTTTCGGTTCTCCCGGCAGTCAGGTTTCGACTAGAAGACCCGCTACACCGCTCCTGCTTCTACCTGTTTATTCGGCTTGTTTTTACGAGCTGAGTGAATAATAGAAGCAGGAGCGGATAGTTTTTGGGGGTTTTTTAACCAAAAATATACAGTCGATTACAAGCAGTTTTTTAGAAAACCAAAGAATTACAGCTATCTTATTAGAAATATTCAGGTGACTCAGGTCACTGGCTAGCCTCATAAGCTTGGATAGTATATTAGGTATCCACAGGGAAAAATCCCAACCTACACGAGGTGTGAGGCTAACATAATATGTTTAAATTTAACTTGAAAGCAGTTTTAACTGGTTCTGCATTGGTTGCCATGTCTTTGTTTGCTACTGCTGCTAATGCTAACGAAGCAGTTTTTTCCACTAACGAAAACCAGCTTATCGATCGACTCCAAGAATATAGCACTGACGGACAAAATTCTGTAAACCAAGTAACAAGTGTCAACCAACTTCGCGATGTTGCTCCTACTGATTGGGCTTATGAAGCATTACAAAGTTTAGTCGAGCGCTACGGTTGCGTTGCTGGCTATCCTAACGGTACTTATCGCGGTAACAAGTCACTCAGTCGTT
This sequence comes from Xenococcaceae cyanobacterium, assembly GCA_051657945.1. Classification (GTDB taxonomy): domain Bacteria; phylum Cyanobacteriota; class Cyanobacteriia; order Cyanobacteriales; family Xenococcaceae; genus CAZJTL01. Next base: position 10,888 of record JBOFLQ010000122.1, read on the forward strand.
ATGAATTTGCAGCAGGCTTGAATGCTTGCATGAACCAAATAGAACGTCTGATTGCTTCTTCTCAGTCGGTAATGCGCGAAGATTTAGACAAAATGCAACGTCTAACTCAAGAATTTCAGGCAGAACTAGCTACTTTAGGAACTAGAGTAGATAATTTGGAAGGTCGTACTAAGTTTATTGAAGACCATCAGTTCTCTACTACCACCAAACTTAACGGCGAAGTTATCTTTGCCTTGACCGATTCTTTTGGCAGCAACGACAATACTCAAACCACTTTGGGCGACAGATATCGTCTGACTTTTAACACCAGCTTTAACGGCAACGACAAATTAGTCACGCGTATTGCTGGCGGTAACTTAAGTGCGATTACTAATTCTACTTCTGGTGGTGCTGAAGGTACTCAAACATTTAATGTCTATTCTGGTTCAAATAATGACGCTCAAGTAGATTGGGCTGCATATTACTTCCCAATTAAAACAGGTAAATCTGAACTTAATAACTATATTGCTGCTTTTGGCGGTATTCATAGCGACTATGCCAATACACTAAACCCTTATTTTGAAGACTTCGACGGCGGCAATGGTGCGTTGTCTACCTTTGCTTCCGAAAGCCCCATCTATCGTATTGGTGGCGGTGCTGGTTTGGGTACGAGCTATAAATTTGGTAAATCCAGCAATATTACTCTTGGTTATTTAGCAAATAACGCTAACAATTCTAATGAAGGCAATGGTTTGTTCAATGGTAACTATGCCGCTTTAGGTCAAGTTAACTTTGGTCTTGGCGACAATCTTAATTTTGGCTTGACTTATGTTAACGCTTATTTTGATGCTGCAACTCCTACCTTTAACGGTGGTGGCTCTAGTGCCATTGTCGGGACAAATCTGGCTAACTCGATCGGTAGCAGCAAACAAACAAATACTTATGGTGCTGAAGTGAGCTGGAAACTAAGCGATAAGGTTAATTTAAGTGGCTTTGTTGCCTATCAAGACGTTGACTTTAAATCTGGTGCTAGAGCTGGTTTGGATGACGAAGTCTGGACTTATGGCGGCGGTGTTGCCTTCCCCGACTTAGGTAAAGAAGGTAACGTCTTAGGTATTTTCGCTGGCGTACAGCCTTATCTTGGTTCGGCTGTAAATTCTTCTGGCGGCGGTATTCCTTTACACGTTGAAGCTTTCTACAAATACAAACTCAACGACAACATTTCGATTACCCCTGGCGTAGTTTGGTTGAGCAACCCCAACCAAAATGAAAATAATGACGATGAAGTTATTGGTACTTTGAGAACTACGTTTACTTTCTAAAGTATCTAGCGCGATCGCCCATATTATCCTTGTAGAGACGTTCTGACAGAACGTCTCTATTTGTATTTAGTTTTAAATTTTCAATAAGTCGATTATCGATCGCACTCTGCTTTTAAGTCTTTTGTTTATGGATGTGCGATTGCGTAGCACTTCCGCGCGGCGCGATCGCACTTTAACAACAATCTACAAGCAATTACTATTTATAACTCACCTTGAAATGCGCGATCGAGGATAGAAGTCGGTATTCGATCGCTCTCGTCGAGATGTGGTTCTGAATATTTCAGATTTGCTTGAAGACCGAATTGACGCTGAAAAAGCGGAACATTTTTTCGAGGAAAATTACATAACTGCGGGGATGCAAACGCTCATTGATAAGGCTTTTGCACGGCTTGAGAATAGAAACAGCCAAGCGAGTACATTTCTTCTGGCTCAGGCAATGGGTGGTGGTAAAACCCATAGTATGATTTCGCTCGGACTATTAGCGAAGTATCCAGAGCTAAGAAGAAAAATTTTAGGAGATAACGGATCGGGTTCTGGAGTTGGTACGGTAAATGTTATTGGCTTTAATGGGCGCGAAGCAGATGCCAAATTCGGTCTTTGGGGAGAATTAGCCGAACAATTAAATAAAAAAAAAGTTTTTAACGAGCATTACGCGCCTTTGAAAGCTCCTGGTGTTTCAGCCTGGATTAATCTTCTCCAAGGCGAACCAACTCTAATATTTTTAGACGAATTACCACCTTACCTAGAAAACGCCAAGACGATTGAAATTGGTAGTTCAGATCTTTCGGTTGCTACTGCCATAGCTATTTCTAATTTATTGGTGGCGGTTGAGCGATCGGAACTATCTAATGTCTGTGTCGTAATTTCAGATCTCACAGCTTCGTGGGAGGGCGGATCGGGACAACTTAACAAGGCAGTTACCAATCTTCAAAATGAAACTGGTCGTTCGGCATTAAGGCTAGAACCAGTAAATTCTCAAGGAGACGAACTCTATCATATTTTACAAGAGACGTTTACTACTTTAGTTTACCCGTCAAAAAATGGGTTTCGCTTTACTGATTGCCGCATTCATTTTCAAGGGAATCATTTTGATGGAGAAGCTCTAATCCGCAATACTCTAGAAAGAGTTCAAAAATTTACCACGGATGTAGCCTCCGAAACCTTTAGGAAAAAGTGTGAAGTTCGACTTTTTGCAAACCAGAAAACATCATCTTGGAATGAAGTGAAACGGCGTGCTGCTACCCAAACCGATTGGAGTTTCCACCATCCTAAAGCACTGGAAGAATTGAAAAAGCAGATGCTCGATCGAGAAATTTTTCTGAAAATCCTGACGATGGATGCTGATAGTTTGTGGCAACGTTGTAAAGGTATTACCGTTAAAAGTGTATATGAATGGTCATCAGATTTAGAAAAAGAAAAATACTTTCACGTTAGTGGCAAAAGTATTAGGTGGAACAATCAGAATCCTAAAAAAGAACGCGATCGCTTAACTCGAAGATATTTTGATAGTCTTAGTTACGATGAAAAGCTGGAATATTGCGATCGCCCCGAACAAATTGAAGGAGCAAGCAAAGAAGCATGGGTTGAAATTAACGCTCATCTGGGAACATCAGCTTCGGGAACAAAAAAAGGCAACTACGTTCAAGGTACGGTACTTTTAGTACTTAGAAAACGCTTAAACGATGATGTAGCCTTTCTCGATGAAATCTATCCCCTCATTGAAGATGAAGTTCGCGAACAGCTAGACAAAATGCTGGCTATTGATGATAAAGACGCTCCTAACTTTGGCGATACCGATTACCAGCTTGCTGCTTATGCTGCTGCCCTGCGAGTGCTTACTCAATATGGTGAAATCGAAGGAATGGATATCAAACACGAACTCTTCCGCGAAAGGGGAAAATCAGAGAAATCGGAGTTTGAAAAGGTAATCGATCGCGCCGTAAAAATAGCTTGTAACCACCTCGTTCCCGAAGACTTTGCCGAGTTTCATTGGAAAAGCCTTACCGCTTCGGAGCGTCTTTACCTCAAAGGTGTGGAATTAGAAAAACACGGCGAGTTTAGAAATGGTGCTTATCAAGAACTAGCTAAAGGTTTCGGGGTGCGTGACTATAATTTCTTGTATGCTAAAACCAAATCCAACGAAGCAAGGTTTAAAACCGCATCCGAGTTCAAACGAACCAACCTCAAAGGCGACGGTTTCGATCGAACTTTAGTACGACACCTGTTGTTTGCCATTCACGAAACAGTAAGCAAAGAAACCGTTCAAGAAGGATTGAATTATCTCAAAGTTGAAGTTCCCAATTATTGGAGCGATCGTAAGCGATCGCTGGAAATTCTCCGCTATTTAAGCCGATTAGAACATATACCCCATCTACCTCACTGGAAAAAAGACGCTGAAGCTGCCAGAGTGCTTGCGGGAGCGGTGGAGAACGATCGCGGGTGAGGAAAGTCAAAAGTTAAAAGTCACAAGTCACAAGTGTGAAAGAAGAAGTAGAAAGTGAAAAACTAAAAGCTAAAAGTTCAGAGTTAAAAATGGAGATTAATTATTATCAAGCTCCCAAAGAGCTAAAATCATGAGTAACAGTAATTATGTAATTTGTCTAAATAACAGTTCATTTATTAAATCTTCAGACTATAGCTAGAAGTTCAACTTCTGACTTCTGACTTCTGACTTTTAAATATGTCTATAACTAGAGATTTTAAAGAAACGGTTAATGCCAGAATTCAAAGAGAACCAGAATTTGCCAAAGCATTACTAGATGAAGCAGCTTCTCTTTTTCTTAACGGTGAACCAGAAACTGCCAGACTGATTTTGAGAGACTTAGTCAATGCGACTACCGGTTTTGAGGATCTAGCTAATAAAACTTCTTTACCGAGCAAAAGTCTGCACAGAATGTTATCTGCTAAAGGCAATCCTACTATGAATAATTTAAACGCTATTTTTACTGTTTTACGCCAACAATTGAATGTAAATCTAGAAGTTCATACAATTTCTTGCTCGTGATTTTTATCTAAAAGGTTAATTTAGGTGCAGCGTTATTCTTCACGGCGGAAAGGTTTAGATAAAGACTTTATCAATCAAAAGTTAAAGGGTGCAGTTAGTTACGATCGCATTGCTGGTTTTTTTCGCTCCAGTATTTTAGAAGTAGCAGGAGAAGCCCTAGAAAAATTAGACGGAACGATTAAAGTAGTTTGTAACTCAGATCTTTCCCTACAGGATGTCGAAACAGCCAAAGCTGCCAACAAGCAATCCGCCGTTCTTGGTGTGCGGGTAAGCCCGAACAGCTACCAGAATTGTCTCATCCTCGATTTGCTCGGCTGTTTAAATTTCTGGCTCAAGGCAAAATGCAAGTGCGGGTACTGCCCGATGAAGTTTTCGGACTAATTCACGGGAAAGCAGGAGTTATTACCTATACCGACGGTAGCAAAACCAGCTTTTTAGGCAGTGCCAACGAGAGCAAAACAGCTTGGAAGCTAAATTACGAACTGGTTTGGGAAGATGAAAGTCCAGACGCGATCGCGTGGGTACAAGAAGAATTTGATGCTTTGTGGAATCATCCTCAAGCTGTACCCCTAGCAGATTTTGTAGTTCGAGATATCAATCGCATAGCCAACCGCACCGAGATTAACCACCAAAAATGGCGAGAAGAACCAGATCCAGATCCAGCCTCTGCCATCGTCGAAACACCAATTTATCGTCAAGAACTTGGTTTGTGGGCGCATCAAAAGTTTTTTATCAAAAAAGCCTTTGAAGATCATCTTAAAGGTGGTGCGCGTTATATTCTGGCAGATCAGGTTGGTTTGGGCAAAACAGTGCAGCTTGCCGTATCAGGATTGTTAATGGCTTTACATGGCGATAAACCAGTCTTAGTCATTGCTCCCAAACCTTTGGTATTACAATGGCAAGGAGAACTAAAAGATTTAGTTGGTATTCCCTCGGCAATTTGGGATGGTCGTCAGTGGATCGATGAAAACGGACTCGAATATCCTTCTAAAGGTTCAGAATCGATTAAAAATTGCCCCCGACGCATCGGAATCATTTCTCAGGGTCTAATTACTTCGGGTTCGGAGGTTATCGATTTTCTGTTAGCAATGAAATATGAATGCGTTATCGTCGATGAAGCGCATCGTGCCAGAAGAAAGAAGATTAACGACAATAGCCCCAACGAACCCGCCGATCCCAATAACCTAATGAGTTACTTGTTAGAAATAAGCGATCGCACTAAAAGTATGATCTTAGCTACAGCAACACCCGTACAACTTCACGCGATCGAAGCTTGGGATATGCTTAATGTACTTAGTAAAGGTAGCGAACAGGTTTTAGGTAATCCCTGGAGTAACTGGCGCAGACCAGCAGAAGTTATTCCTATCGTAATGGGTGAGGCACAAATTTCTGAAGATATTCGTGATGCGTGGAATTGGTTGCGAAACCCTTTTCCACCTGCAAACGAGGATCGTAGCTTCCGAGAGATTCGCAGACGTTTGCAAATTAAAGACAGCGATTATGTTGTTTCGGGTGATGCGATCGACAAACTAAAGCCTACCGATCTGACCAAGCTGCGTCGAGTTCTCTACGATTATGGACGGCAGCACAATCCTTTTATCCGACATATCGTCAGAAGAACTCGCGCTTATCTAGAAAATACTATCGATGAATCTACAGGCGAACCATATCTTAAACCCGTTCGCGTTAAACTGTTTGGCGAAGATAACCAAGAATCCATAGTTCTACCATTTTACTGCCGAGAAGCCTATCAACACGCCGAGGAATTTTGTGAGCTTTTAGGCAGAAGAATAAGATCGGCTGGACTTTATAAAACACTTCTTCTGCGAAGAATTGGTAGCACTATGTTTGCAGGGCAAAAGACAATTGAAAAACTTCTGAATAAACACGAACGAGAAACAGAAGAGAATATCGATACATGGAGCGAAGAAGAAGAGGAATTAGAAGATGATACAGCGACCTCTGAAAATCGCCACCTCGCTTCCGATGAAATAGAGCTTTTGCGTCAGTGTCGGCAATTATTAGAAGATAACCAAGAAAAAGACCCCAAGTACAAAGAGGTAAAAAGATATCCGATCGATAAAGGCTGGCTAAGTTTAGGCTGCATCATTTTTTCACCATAAATGTCGCTCGTGTTGCCCCCGCTTCAATAATTAGTGTGTCGTTCAGACACACAATATTATAAGCGGCGGGAGGAATTGCGACCAAAAAACAAACTGAGCGAAGCGCGAAAACCTCATTTAAGTGATAAAATGTCTGAATGGAAAAGCTTGTTCTAACTATAGTTTGCCAACTCAACCCAAGCCCACAGCAAGTGTCAAAGATTGACGCTACGCTCAAGGCTTTTGCTGATGCTTGCAACTATATCAACGAAGTTGTAGAGCCAAAAATCATGAACAACGTTCGGATTCAAACCTTGGTCTACGAATCGGTTAGAGAGAAGTTTGGGTTAAGTGCTAATTTAGCCATCCGAGCCATTAATCGAGTAGCTGGAAATAGAAAAACTGCAAAAAAAGACAACAAACCCGTACAGTCTTTCAAACCAACTAGCGCTGACTACGACGCTAGAATTTTTTCCTTCAGAGAAAAAGATTGGACTGCTAGTTTAACCTTAGTTGGTGGCAGAGAAAGATTTGATTTGCACATTGGAAATTATCAAATAGGTAAGCTCAAAGGACAAAAACCAACATCGGCTACTCTTTCTAAAAGATTAAATGGTACTTATACCTTAAATATTCAGGTCAAGTCAGATGCTCCTAAGATAAAAACCGATCGAAAGACATTAGGTTGTGACTTGGGACGTTCTGATATTTGCCACACTAGCGAGGGGGATGACTGGTCAGGAAAACAAATAACACAAATTCGTGACCACTACTCAAAACTAAGGGCAATTCTTCAAAAAAAAGCGGCTAAAGGCACACGTAGTTCGTATTGGAGCTTGTCGAAAACTACTGAGACGGCTATCAGGTCGCGAGAAACGCTTTCAGTCTTGGGTTAATCATAATATATCTCGTCAATTGGTAGATAAAGCAGCTACCAATGGTCAAGCGCTCGTACTAGAAGATTTAACTGGCATCCGTGAAAGAACTAACAAACAATGGCGAGGTAAAACTGAGCGTAGACGCAGCAATTCGTGGGCGTTTTTCCAGCTTAGAACCTATCTGATCTACAAAAGTTTAATGGCTGGATTAGATTTATTGTTGGTAAATCCAGCTTATACCAGTCGCACCTGCCACAAATGCTTGTACATCCATCCAGAACCAGATAAGTCTTATCGCCACGGCAAACGGTTTATTTGCGAAAATTTAGCTTGTTTGTGGTCTGGAGATGCCGATCTAAACGGTGCAAAAAAGTGCGATTCGTTCAGTCTAAACCGAGAAATCGGGGGATGACTGGCTTCTACAGGGTAATCCTAAAGGATTGAGTACGCACTTTAATCCCTTGTAGATGACAACTTCATAACCTTGCAGGTGAACGTGATTATCCTAGAAAACGATGAGTCCTGCCCCCCAAACGTAGGGGTGAAAGCATATCCCCCACTGTAGAGACTAGCCATCAATCGGTGAAGCGGGGATAAAAGCGGAAAGAGCTACTAGCCTGTTAGGTGGTATCCCGTGAGCAAGTGCCTATGGATAGCGAAAGTCAAGTCACTGTATGAATCACCGTTACGCCGAACCAGCGAAATAAGGCTTGAGGCGCTGGTAGTCCCAAAAGGGCATTAGTACAGGGTGGTATAAGGATTTTTATCGATATACCTACGTTACCCAAAAACTCGGTGAAAAGGTGACATCCTAACGGAACAAACCAATGGTTATGAGGAACGAAGTAACTCACCCGTTCACTCTTGGAGTTTTCGACCTCTCCAAGTAGTCAGCTAAGACGAAAACTCTGAAATATCAGGTAATGGGTGAGAAAGATTTAGTCAGAAGCCAACGCCTTGCTGTAATGGTAAGGATATGCTGACAGACTCACGGTAATACGGAAGGAATAGCAGTAAATAGCAATGTATATGTTATGAACACGGAATCACAACCGATGTATAAATGGAACGATATTAACTGGCAAAAGCTAGAGCGTAGCGTCTTTAAGTTGCATTCATCGGATATTCCAAGCGTCTAATCGTGGTGATGTCAAGTTAGTACGCAGACTCCAGAAATTATTGATAAATTCTTGGACAGCAAGAGCATTAGCGGTACGTCGGGTAACTCAGGATAATCAGGGCAAGAAGACGGCGGGTGTAGATGGGTTGAAAAGCCTAACTCCGAAGCAACGTCTCGCCTTGATAAATAAACTAAAACTGAGCAACAAGGTCAAACCAACACGCCGAGTTTGGATAGCCAAACCTGGGACAGATGAGAAAAGACCATTAGGAATTCCGACAATGAACGATCGAGCCTTGCAAGCACTAGTCAAACTGGGGTTAGAGCCAGAATGGGAAGCGCGATTTGAACCTAATTCATACGGGTTCAGACCAGGACGCTCATGCCACGATGCGATAGGAGCAATCTTTACATCGGTAAAACATAAATCAAAATATGTTCTAGATGCCGACATTAGTAAATGCTTCGATCGTATTAATCACAATGAACTTCTCAAAAAATTAAATACCTATCCAACCTTACGGAGGCAAATCCGAGCTTGGTTAAAAGCTGGTGTTATGGATGGAAAAGAGCTGTTCCCAACCAATGAAGGCACACCACAAGGCGGGGTTCTTAGCCCATTGCTTGCAAATGTTGCCCTACATGGAATTGAGGAATTAGTTAAGGGTTTAGCCCCAAAATTCGAGATGAGAGATTCTCGTGGTCATACATATGGGTTACGAGATAAAATCAAATCGATTTCACTGATAAGATATGCAGATGATTTCGTAGTCCTCCATGAGGATATAGAAGTTGTAAAGCTGTGTAAGTTAGAGATAGAGAAGTGGTTAAGTGGTATTGGGTTAGAATTAAAACCGAGTAAAACGAGACTAGCTCACACCCTGGACAAACTAAATGGTACTGAACCAGGCTTTAACTTCTTAGGGTTCAATGTCAGACAATTTCCAGCAGGAAAATATACTTCAGGACACAAGAGTAAAGGCGGTCTGCTAGGTTTTAAAACTATTATCACCCCCAGTAAGGATAGTCAAAAAAGGCACTATAGGAGAGTTGCGGAAGTAATAAATAAGTCACGCGGATTAAACCAAGCGACATTAATAAAAAGACTCAATCCCATCATAAGGGGTTGGTGTAATTACTTCTCAACAGTCGTCAGTCATAAGGTTTTTAAAAGGCTGTGGCATTTAGTTGTCTGGAAGCTCA
>JBOFLQ010000123.1:0-5686 GCA_051657945.1 Xenococcaceae cyanobacterium
GTAGCGCGAGATTCACCAATTGATGCTTTTCTGAATTGAGATTCCATTGTCTGAGGAATTTTTGCACCGATCGCCACACGTCGATACCAGACAGAAGAAACTTGATTTAAATCCAATACGCGATCGCGATCGCGAAGAATTACTCGTTCGCTATCTTTAGCGTAATAAATATCTAATTGCACTTCTGTAGGAAAGCGATCGGTATCGAAACGAAAAACTTTCCCGCCTCGCGCTTCAATAGCATTAGTAACTAGAGAAATACTTTCGTTATCTTCGCTGTAAGTAATGATTAAAACTGTCATGTTAATTGTAATTGGGCAATGGGCAATGGGGAGGCACGGACGGCGAACCTGCGTCGCCGTATGGAGTGCCGTCATCGGGCAATGGGCATCGGGCAATGGGCATCGGGCAACGCTGCGCCGCTGCACCGCTGCACTGGGCAAGGAGAAACAAAAAAGTGTAAATTAAATTGGTAGCACAATAGATCTATTTTTTCATTTTTGCAATCAAAGCATCTGCGATCGCCGAAGCAATTGGGTATTCCAAATCTTTTTCTAGCATTCCCCATTCTCCTGTTGGGTTTAATTCTAGAAAAACATACTCCCCCGAAGGAGTTTGAATGAAATCGAATGCGCCAAAGCTAAGTTCGAATCTTTGCATAAAAGCAACCAGGCGATCGACAAGGCGATCGGGAAGCGAATATTTTTGCCAAGCACAAGTTTCAGTTGCATTGCGCCAATCGAGAGTAGATGTTTGATAGGTAGAAGCATCGATCGCGCCTGTAAATATTTTTCCATCTACATAAACTACACGCAATTCTCGATCTTTTGGAATCTCTTCTTGAAAAACCATCGGACTATAGCGCAACATTTGGGCTTCGAGTAAATCTTCCTCTTTAACTTTGCTGGTGTAGAGAAAAAACGAAGAACCTTTCATACTGTAGGATAAAGGCGTAAGTAACTTGGCTACCATGTTTCCGCCTACCTGGTGAAAAAAATCCCGCGCTTGTTTTGGATCGTTAGTTACTAGCGTTTTGGGAATAGTCAAACCTACAAACCGTGCAATACGTAACTGATACAGTTTATTTTCTGCGGCAGAGATGCGCTCTAAATTATCGATCCAAGGCACATTCAGACTATCCCAAAAACCATCTAAGGCAGCTAATGATTCCCTAACACAGGCATTTTTAAATTTTGGTTCTAATTCTTTGCCCAACTGAGGTTGCCAAATACGGCGCATCCAGACTGCTTTTATTTCTTCTGAGGCGATCGAATGCTCTCCATACTTTAACCTGTGACTGCTTTCTCGGTTATCGAGATGTGCTGCCATTTGCACCGAAAGCGGAAAACGATCGGTATCTAAGCGAAACGGTTTTACGCCTCGATCGAGCAACGCTTCCATTACTCGATCGATCGTAAAATAATCTCCACTATGGGTAATTAATAGAATCACCAAATTTTCTTAAAAGTCAAAAGTAACTATCACTCACTAATTTTCCTAGAAAATGTTGTTATTTATATTCAAAATCTGGAGGAAGGCGATCGTCTCCATCCGACGGATATTTATTAGTAGCTGCTAAACCATCTTTAAAGGGGTTAGTAACTGTTCCATGACCACTTTCTTCATTATCGGAAGGAAATTTCAAAGTTGTAACTTGAGCGCCTCCTGTAACTGATTCACTCTCTTCTTCAGACAAATCTCTCAAGTCTTCAGGCAATTGATTTTCTAGATAGCGAGCAAAAAATGGTAATACTTTTTTCTCTTGGTTTTCTTCTGGTTCTTGGGACATAACTTTTTTTCCTAGCCGAATAATGTTTTAGATTGAGCGATCGCGTTCTCAAAATATTTTTGTTTGAGACATCAACCTAAAATAAATTTATCTTTCGCCAAATTTTTGAACTTAATAATCTACAGGAAAGCGATCGTCGCCATCGGAAGGATACTTTTTCGTCATTGGTTTATTTGGTTTATGACCATCTTCATTATCGGAAGGAAATTTTAAAGTTACAACTTGAGCGCCTCCTGTAACTGATTCAATCTCTTCTTCAGACAACTCTCTCAAATCATCTAAATCTTCAGATAATTGATTTTCTAGATAGCGAGCAAAAAATGGTACTGCTCGTTTTTCTTGATTTTGCTGTTGTTCTTCAGACATGGGTGTCTCCTTAACTATGTTTGAATGCGATTTTCGCGAAGGCAAAGCCGATCGAGCGTCGATCTAAAATTGCTTTAAAGCAAACTGAAAATACGATCGCTTCGGAATAATTCTTAATTTGTTGGTTTTTTTAATTCTTTATTTTATCTTGCAAAAATCTCCTAATTAAATCAAGCTTTTACATAAAAAATTGAGACATAATTCAAACAATTAAGTCTTGAATCCTCAAGGATTTATTTGTATAGTTATCGGGCAAAACACCCTATTTTTCGAGAAATTTTGCCCCCAATTTTGTCTTTTTTTGGCTAAAAAATAATCTTTTTTTTACTATTTCTGCGATCGAAGCAAATTGAAACGAGCGAAGTTAACTTCTTAGGTGAATTAGTACTAATGAATTATAGCGCTATATTTTCAGGCAGACGATCGAAGTTAATTCTCAGGCAAACTTTTACAGATGAATAGCTTTGCCCATCTTAACCATAGGGTTAGATGGGCATTGCCCATCTAACCTAAAAATCGGCACTTAAAGGCGTGCGCGGGAAGGGAATGACATCGCGAATATTAGTCATACCCGTCATAAACTGCACCAATCTTTCAAAACCCAAACCAAAACCAGCATGGGGAACAGTACCATAACGACGTAAATCTAAATACCATTCAATACCCTCTTTTTCTATACCCATTTCTTCGATTCTTCTTTCCAAAACATCGAGACGTTCTTCTCTTTGCGAACCGCCGATAATTTCACCAATTTTGGGAGCGAGGATATCCATAGCAGCGACAGTTTTATTATCGTCATTCAAACGCATATAAAAAGCTTTGATATCTTTGGGATAATTAGTGACGATAACGGGTTTTTTGAATAATTCTTCTGCTAAATAACGCTCGTGTTCTGACTGTAAATCTATGCCCCAACTAACTGGAAATTCAAAGGCGCGATCGCTTTTTTCTAATAAAGAAACAGCTTCGGTATAGGTGATTCTGGCAAACTCGCTATTAATAATATTATCCGCAGTTGCCAAAATAGAATTGTCGATAAATTTATTAAACAATTCAAAATCTTCCGCACAATTGTCTAAGACATATTTAAAAATATATTTGAGAAATTCTTCAGCTAAATTTTGGTCGCCTTCGATATCGCAAAAAGCCATTTCTGGTTCTACCATCCAAAACTCAGCTAAGTGCCTGGAAGTATTAGAATTTTCAGCACGGAAAGTAGGGCCAAAAGTATAGACATTTTGAAATGCCATCGCCATAACTTCAGCTTGCAATTGACCGCTAACTGTTAAATAAGCTGGTTTGCCAAAAAAATCTTGTCCGTAATCAACCTTTTGGTTTTTATTTTTAGGAATATTATTGAGGTCGAAATTAGTAACAGTAAATAATTCTCCCGCACCTTCGCAATCGCTAGCAGTAATAATGGGGGTGTGAATCCACAAGAAACCCCGTTCTTGGAAAAAATTATGGATGGCAGTAGCGCAAGCATTACGAACGCGAAAAACTGCACCCAGAGTATTAGTACGGGCGCGCAAATGTCCGATCGTGCGGAGAAATTCAAAAGAATGACGTTTCTTTTGCAGGGGATAGGTTTCGGGATCGGACTCACCGTATACTTTAACGCTAGAAGCTTTTAACTCGATTTTTTGTCCTTTTCCTGGTGAAGCAACCAGCACCCCATTTACTTCTACTGAAGCGCCAGTATTTAATTTTTTGATTGTTTCTGGGTAACCTGGCAAATCTAGTTCGAGAACTACTTGTAAATTTGCCAAACAAGAACCATCATTGACTTCCATGAAAGCAAATTCTTTCAATTCTCTTTTGGTACGCACCCAACCAACGATCGCGATTTCCTCGTCAGGTTTACCATTTTTTAAAATATCTACAACTCTTCTAGTCACCATATCTTTCTCTTGCTTATAACAGGATTATTTTAGCTATTTCCGCTAATAACCTAAGTTGCTAGTTACGATTCGATCCTAGAATTAATTCTCTGTCTCATACATAAAGTCCGTTAAAACTGAGATCTTGCATCAGTCTTAATAACCACCTGGAGTTTAAACTCCAGGCTAACAGTAAAAGTCGCTCTTTTGACGACTAGATAGGTATTTTAGTCGTCAAAAGAGCGACTTTCTATATTAGGCAGCGATTTCAATCGCTGACGGGTTTTTGACTACATTTAAGATTTTTAGTCGGTTTTAACCGACTTGTATGATTAGACAGCGATTTTAATCGTTGTCGGGCGAGGTTGAAAATCGAGGGCATAATAACTAGCAACTTGCGTTAATAAGAACTTTGTCTTGGGGTATTTTCATCGGCAAGAAAGTTCATGAAGTTGAAATTGGATCGATAACTTCATGTCTTACCGACTCAGCAGCAAATTTAAGCGCTGCTTGAATACCCTCACGAGTAAGGTTGGGATAGGAGTCGAGAAGTTCTTCAATGGTAAAACCGCCAGCCATTTCTTCAAGAAGATGTTCGACTGTAATGCGCGTACCTTTAATAACAGGTTTACCCACCATAACTTTAGGATCGGAAATAATTAGTTCTTTCATAATGCAATGCAGACAAAATGTAAAAATCTTTTCGATCGAGAACTCAAAACTACTATAAATTAATACTTTTCTTCGTTATTAAGTATAGGCAATAGGCAATAGGGAATAAAATATATTTAATTGTTTTTTGCCCAGCATTATGTTCCCCAATAATCTTATCGATCGCTCTCCTTTAATAGTTGCAGCCAATACGCCTGCATTGGAGGCGATCGCGTTGATGAGCGATCGAGAAGTGGGTTGTATTTGGGTGGTTGAAAATTCTCAGTTATTGGGAATGCTTACCGAACGAGAAGCACTCAAACTAAGTCTTTCGGGGCTGGATTTAGCTAGTGCAAAGATAACGGAAATAATGACACGATCGGCGATCGCGATCGAATCTTCAAAATTAACCGATCCATCTTCAACTTTGTCACTATTGCAGCAAAATAATGCTGCTTATTTGCCAGTTATAGACGATCGAGGGCAATTCTTGGGGTCGATCGAAGGCGATCGCATTTGTCGAATTTTAAATAGCGACAAAGCCGAAATAGAAAAAAAATCGCTCTACGATAATACTCTGGTACAAGCGATTTTTAATTCAGCACCAGAATGCATTAAAGTAATTACTCAAGACGGCGCTCTTGTGGAGATGAATCCAGCAGGATTAGCAATGCTTGAGGCAGATTCAAGCGATTTGGTAATTGGCAAATCTGTTTGTGAAATTATTGCCCAAGAGTATCGTCCAGCTTTCCAAAAACTCACCGATAAAGTATTTCAAGGCGAATCGGGAAAACTTGAATTTGAAATCGTCGGACTTAAAGGTAAACGTATTTGGTTGGAAACTCATGCCGTTCCCCTGCGCGATCGCTGCGATGAAATTATTGCTTGTTTATCCATAACTCGCGATATTACCGATCGCAAACAGGCAGAATTAGAAAAACAAAAATATATAACAGAATTATCTGAATTATACGATCGCGCTCCTTGCGGCTATCATTCC
>JBOFLQ010000124.1:0-19040 GCA_051657945.1 Xenococcaceae cyanobacterium
TTACTAGACACACTATAACTTTTAGATGTGGATGTTTTTGTTCTAGCCAAAAAACTTGAAAAAATCGACCTTCATTCTAGACTGAGTATATCTTTGAGCTTTAAAACAAAAACATCCACATCCCTGGATAAAAACTTCAATATCTCTAAAGGTATTTTTGTTTTAAATGGCAATTTTTTGTTTTAATCAAAAAACTTGAAAAAATCGACCTCAATGCTAGAGTGGGTATATCTTTGAGCTTTAAAACAAAAACATCCATATCCTAGGATAAAAACTACAAGGCATTTTGTAGGTATTTTGTAGTAATTTTTGATTTTTTTGTAGTAATTTTTGATTTTTTTTGTTTTAAATGGCAATTTTTTGTTTTAATCAAAAAACTTGAAAAAATCGACCTCAATGCTAGAGTGGGTATATCTTTGAGCTTTAAAACAAAAACATCCATATCCCAGGATAAAAACATCCATATCCCAGGATAAAAACATCCATATCCCAGGAGAACAAATTTTCAAGATTCTTAATATACATAGGTTTCAGCGCTTTAAAACAACCCTAAGTAGTTAGAGTAGTTAGATCGTTTTGCAAAACCGAAATTTAAAAATCTGGCAGGATTAGGTGTTCTTAATCTCTGCTATTTGACCGTGAAGCAAGATTGGCATCTTCCAAATACTTCTGAAGCCAACTCAGCATTTTTTTCTGAGAGAGGCAGCAGCACGATCGCTCCTTCTCATTTTCAAGAATGGCACGATAGCGCTGTAGACCCCGACCTTATTCGCCTTAATGTCCTCTCCCTCGAAAGCACAGACCCCCTCGAATATCTCCTCTACGCCCTCCCAAAGAGCGAACGCCGCAACGATGGCAGACTGAGGGACAAATGGCTGAAAAAATACGCTCACACTGAATCGGGCGGTTGGTGGTGTAGTGGAATCGACATTCTCACCCTAAAAGCTGCCATTTGGGGATGTTTTAAACCAAACCAGCCTCGGCAAAACCAAAAAGACAAACCGATTAAGTACGAACATCCCCCTAAAACTGACACCGAAATCTTTGCCCTGCGCGTGGGCGATCGCGTCTGGGATAAAATCGCACGACGTTATGGCATCAAACGCTATCACTCTTCTTTAGCGCTTCGTCTTGCCGATCGACATCAGCCCATAACTTTTTGGGAATGGATACTCAAACACCCAGAAATTCCCCTGATTATTACCGAAGGAGCGAAGAAAGCTGGAGCGATACTAACTGCTGGTTACGTCGCGATCGCCCTTCCCGGTATTTTTAACGGCTATCGCCAACCAAAAGATGATTTCGGCAATGTTGTTGCCATTCCCCGTCTTATTCCCCAACTATTCGTTTTGGCAGCAGGGGGTCGAGAAATTTATTTTGCTTTCGATCGCGATACTAAACCAAAAACAATCGCCAATGTTAAAACCGCGATCGCGAAAACTGGAAAACTTCTCGCTCTTCTCAAATGCCCTGTTAAGGTCATTTCTTGGTCGCATCCAGAAAAAGGGGTAGACGATTTAATTGCGACTCACGGGGTCGATGCTTTCAATTGCGCTTTAAATGACGCTAAGAGCCTCGATAATTGGCTGGCATGGCGCGTTTCATCACAATTAACCTATTCCGTGTCTTGTCGGCTAAATAAACGCTATCTGGGAGACTTTTCTCCTCCCCCTTCCGCTAAGTTGGTTGCACTCAAAGCCCCAAAAGGTACTGGTAAAACTGAATGGTTGACCAAACAAGTGCAAATGGCGCTCGATCGAGGTCAACCAGCCCTTATCCTCACCCATCGCGTTCAACTCGGACAAGCTCTATGCAATCGCTTTGGCACTCCTTACGTCACCGAACTTAAAGATTCCGAATTTGGTAAAACTTTGGGGTACGGACTCTGTGTGGATAGCCTCCATCCCAACTCAATGGCTCGATTTTGCGCCGAAAATTGGGAAGATGCCATAATTATCATCGATGAGTGCGAACAGGTCTTCTGGCATCTTTTAAACGCCAATACCGAAGTACAAACCCATCGCGTACCCATACTCAAAAGTCTTAAAACTTTAATACAGATTGCATTGAGTGGATCGGGAAAAATTTATCTCTCCGATGCCGATTTAAGCGATCTCAGTATCAATTACGTCAAATCTTTGGCAGGATGGACGCTCGAACCTTGGGTAATAGTCAATGAATACCTCGAACGGGAGCATTGCTGGGATGTTTTTACTTACAATGGAAACACCCCTACAGAATTGATAGCTGCTTTAATCGAGAATATCGACAATGGTGGAGTTCCCTTTGTTTGCTGTTCGGCTCAAAAAGCTAAAAGTAAATGGGGTACTCTCAATTTGGAAGCGCATCTACAAAAATTATTTCCCGACAAAAAAATCCTTAGAATTGATTCTGAATCTGTAGCCGACCCCAATCATCCCGCCTACGGGTGCATTGCTCGCCTCAATGAGATTTTACCTCAGTACGATATCGTCCTGGCTTCTCCGAGTATTGAAACTGGGGTCAGTATTGACATTAGGGGACATTTCACTGGGATCTGGATTATTGCTAACGGGGGTTTGCCAGACAATTCTGTCAGACAAGCTGCATCTCGTGTCAGAGAGAGTGTACCGCGCCATCTCTGGGCGGTTGCTAAGGGAATTGGCAGAATCGGTAATGGCAGCACTTCAATTAAAAGTTTACTGGCTTCCCAACACAAACAAACAAAATTGAATATTCAACTGTTAGTTCAATCGCAATTTGATGATGAAATAGAACCAAATTTTCAACCCGAATCTTTAAAAACTTGGGCGCAATTTGCAGCTCGTGTTAATTTGGGGATGAGTGATTATCGTGAAGCAATTATTGAAGGAATGAAAACAGAAGGACATCGTATTTTTGAAGCTAAAAAAATTGAGACTTCAACTCTAGAAAGGGAAATTGAAACTACTAGAAACGAAAGTTATCAACAATATTGTTCGGCGGTAGAAGCAAAGGATAATCCTACAGATTCAAAATATCAAAAACTACTCGATAAACGAAGTAAAACTAAAGAAGAATTGTTAACAGAACGTCACGGAAATTTGGCGAGACGATATCAAGTAGATGTATCATCAACTTTGGTGCAGAAAGACGATCGCGGTTGGTATCATCAATTGTTGCTGCATTACTATTTGACAGTAGGACGACAGTTTTTAGAAAAATGCGATCGCTCCTTCGCTCGTTCTCAAATCGAGAGGGGCAATGGCTCGATTTTCCAGCCAGACTTCAATCGCTCTCAACTTACGCCCAGTATTAAGTTATTGGAGATTTTGGGAATAGAGCAACTATTAGACCCCGATCGCGAATTTACCAATAATGATGAATTATTGCTACACATAGAGAGAATCGCCAAACAGAATGTCTGGGAAATTAAAACAGTACTGAATATTAGTATTAATCAAAAGGATACACCGATCGCGATCGCCCAACTGTTTTTGAGTAAGTTGGGTTTGAAGCTTAAATATTTGGGCAGATTTGGCAGTCGAGGGGATCGCCGAAGAGTTTATGGAGGAGTTGTAGAAAAGGATGCGATTTCTTCGTCGGTTAATTCTAAACGAGATTTAGAAAAATCTGAGGTTTGCGATCGCGCGAGCGAACGGAAGACTCAAATGACGGAAGACGCGATCGCCACAGAGAGCAATCTTCGAGATGAAATTATTAAGCGTTGGTTGGAGAAAGATCTTTCGGGTATTATGGTGGCTTAATTTCTTTAGTGTCCACCCCTAGTAATAATAAATATAATTGGAGAATAAAAAACTACTCCCCGATCGACAAAGGAGAAAATTGAATCTAGATAAAAAGCATAGGAGATCTTTCCTTTAAGGAAGCCTGATGGCGATCGCACGGGAGAATAATCCAGCAGCGTTGTAGGATTAACTTACATTTATGGTTGTAGTTGTAGATGCACATCATCAGCTATCGAAAATTGAAAGAATTTATAATCAAACACGCTGATTCTCGTGAAGCCTTAAATAATTGGTATAAAATAGCTAGTAAAGCGATTTGGTCTAATTTGGTTGAGGTGCAAAAAGTTTTTCCTCTTGCTGAAGCAGTCGGTAATTTTACCGTTTTTAATATTAAAGGAAATAGATATCGCCTCATCACAAGCATCGATTATGAGAAGAAACTAATTTATATTAAATATGTTTTGACTCATGCTGAATATGACAAGGAGCAGTGGAAGAATGACCGTTACTTTTAATCCAGAAAAATATAAAGAATTGCTCTTGCATTATCAGCCTAAACTAATTAGAACTGAATCAGAAAATGAAAAAGCTCTTGCCATTGTTGAAGAGTTAATGCATTGTCAGAATCGAAGCCCTGAAGAGAACGAACTTTATGAGTTACTAATATTTTTAATTGAGAAATTTGAACGAGAGTTTTATTCACCCGACACATCAAATCCTCATTCGACGTTACTGTTTTTGATGGAACAACAAGGGATCGGTCAGACAGATCTTGAAGGCGTTTTTGATTCTTCTGAGATTGTTGCTGAATTGGTTGATGGTAAGCAAAAAATTAGTGAAGAGCAAGCTGAAATTTTAGGAAGTTTTTTTCACGTCGATTCTAGTGTATTTATGTGAAATTCTTCCTTTCACTGCATAAAATATTTCTCTAAAAGTTCTATTAGAGATCGATCGCGATCGTCCGTATACTGGTCGGAAACTTTTTCAAGAGCTAAAACTGATTATGTCAGGACAGAAAGAAAAATTAAAATGTCTTTTCCAGATCAGCATCATGTAGAACAAATACGCCAACGTCTTTGGTGTGGTAGAGAATTTGGTCAAGCAGCAATCATGGTTGGTGCTGGTTTTAGTTGTAATGCTGACAAGATATCTGCTACAAGTTCTAATTTTCCTTTATGGTGGGATTTGGAAAAGCAGATGCGTAATCACTTACCTTCTGACAGTATTTCAGCAAATTTGGATGCTTTAGAGTTAGCAACTGAATATGAAAAGGCTTTTGGTAGACAGAAATTAGAACAGTTTTTAATTGATTCTGTTCCAGATAAGCAATACAATCCTGGCAAATTACACGAATTGTTATTGTCTTTGCCTTGGTCGGATGTTTTTACTACTAACTACGATACTTTGTTAGAAAGAACATTTATTCTCGATCGCAAATATGAGGTTATTTATAATCCTTCGGATATTCCAGGAAGAATGAAGCCAAGGATTGTGAAATTACATGGAAGTTTTGATTCCTATCGTCCATTTATTTTTACTCAACAAGATTACGAAAGTTATCCCAGCAAGTTTGCTCCATTTGTCAACATGGTTCAGCAATCAATTATGGAAAATGCTTTCTGTTTAATCGGCTTTTCAGGAGAAGATCCAAATTTCTTAAAGTGGATCGAATGGGTTAGAAATAACTTAAATGAATATAGCCCTCCAATTTATCTTTGTGGTCTTCTAAATATTTCTAATTATCAAAAGCAAATACTTAAAAGCAGAAAAGTAACTACTATAGAATTATCTCCTTTATTTCCTAAAGAAGAATGGCAAGATCGAAATCTAAGGCATTCAAAAGCTTTAGAGTGGTTTTTGTTAAATTTAATGTATGGGGGTAAATATATAAATTGGACATCTAAAAATGCGGAAGATTTTTTAAATACAATCAATATTTGGTGGAATACCAATAAAAATAATATTAATGAAATATATAATTATAAATCAGATTTTTTCTATAAGCATTTACAACAAGCAATTAGAGCGATTACAAGTTGTTTATCTAAAGTTATTTTACCCAGACTTAGAGATTCTGAAGAAGATATCAAACAACAAGCTAAAAAATTAATAGCTGAGTTGGAAGAAGTAGGAATTTCAGTATTATCTATTTTGCCAATGACTCTATTTATAGAAACTTCTGATGTTTTCAATAATATTACTAGAAAGTTACGATTAGGTTTATCTTCATTAAACCTAGAAGACGTAGACAGTGCTATTGTTGGTATTGAATATTGGTTAATTTGCAGTCAACAAAAACAAATAATAGATCTACCACCAGAATTATTAAACGATTTAGTAAATAAAGTCTTTCATCGTAGATTACCTAGACTAAATTTTGCTATATATATTTTGGGACATCTAATTAAAAAATTTCCTAATATTCTCAATCAAAATCAATTAGAATCTTTATTATTTAGTTTAGAATTTATATTACAAGAAACTCAGCTACCAAATAATTGGCAAGATTGGCAAGAATCGAAACTTTTTAATAAAGATATAAATACAATAATTGAAATTGAAGATCGTCCTGAGTATATGCGACTTACTGCATATTTAGCTTTGCAACTATATCAAATTTTTGAAGGAAAAGGAGCGGAAATACCTGAAATATTAATTAAATGGAAAGATGCTTCTCTAAGTAGTGTTTTGCCTCAAGTAAGAAGAGTATGGGAAAAATACAGTTTATTTGAAGAAAATAATGAATAAATGTTGTTTTCCTAGCGAGATCGCTTTACTCGATCGCATAGTATAAGTTTTTTGTAGAGTTTGCATAACTCCTCTAAGATAAAAAAGCAGAATTAGAGCGAGAGTAATAATTATGGCGAAAACCTACAAAGATGAAAATTATGAGGACAATTACACTTCAGATAGCACCTCATCAGGCGAAGGTTTCGATTATCTTTGTGAATGTGGAACAGCCGATAATACCTCTGCACAGCCAACTCCTGGTATTTTATTAATTGGCGGTGCTGAAGGCGGACAATCTGGAGAAGATGCAGCTACAAGATGGTTTCTCAAACGTGCAGATAAAGGAAACTTTTTAGTACTTCGTTCTGGTGGAATTGGTTCTCAGGCTGGTTGGATCTGCGATAATTATCGAGATTTTGTTTCTTCGGCTGCCGAATGCGCGATCGATAGTCGAGATGCAGCCAACGATCCTCAAGTCGTCCAGTACATCCGCGATGCAGATGCTTTATTTATAGCTGGTGGAGATCAAAATGAGTATGAAGATTATTGGCAAGACTCAGCCTTAGCAGAAGCAATTAATGACGCGATCGCTCGAAAACAAATTCCAATAGCTGGAACTAGTGCAGGTATGGCTATTTTAGGAGATTATTATTATGCACCCGCTCATGATGGAGTACTAAGTTCGGAAATTTTGAACGATCCTTTTCACCACAATACCAAAGATATTTATCGCAGCGATTTTATTCAAGTTCCGTTTCTCAAAAACGTAATTACTGACACCCATTTGGATCGACTAGACGAAAACCATCCCGAAACCAGATATGGAAGAATGTTTGGATTGCTGGCGAGAGTTGTCCATGACAATAGCGATCGCCTTCCAGTTTATGGCATTGGTTTAGAAGAAGGTGCGTTCGTTGCGATCGATGAAAAAGGAATAGCAAAAGTGTTTGGTAATGGCAAAACTACAGGATGTGATGCTTATTTTTTGCAAACTAATGGTGGCGCACCCGAACAAATTCAATCGGGTTTGCCTTTAATTTGGAATAACAACGAACAAGCAGTTAAAGCCTATAAAATTTCGGGGACAGCATCAGGAAGCGGACATTTTGACCTCAATAATTGGTCGAGTGCGGATGGAGGTAGCTGGGAATACTGGTTTACCAATGGTGGAGAGTCAGGTTTAAGAAGAAAATCGATTTAATAGATCGGGCGATCGCGTTCTTCTAGGGTGCGATCGCTCTTACTCATATTTAACCGAGCGATTGTTGTTTAGTATATAAGTACCAGTAGAAAGTTTGTGTCGATTGACTTGTCTAGCTTCATTCGATAATTGCTCCAAACAAGTAGCAGCTTCCTTATTTACCTTGGCATGGGTTTTTAGATGATTGACTACATTTTGGTAAACCGAAACAGGAATTTGGATTAACTCAGGATTGTTATTCATTTCTACCAACTTTTTCGGCTGATTCTATTGTATAAGAAATAGCGATCGCATCAATTGAAGAGAGTCTCTTCAATTGATGCGATCGCAGCACATTAAGTGAGATTGAAATCTATTGAATGAGGGGTTAAAAAATAGCTCTTGAGAATGTAACTTTTCAAGAGTTATTTCTCTCAAATACTTATCCGCTCTCAATACTATACTTTCTCATTTTTTGGCTTTTCACTCTTTTTTCCCCCTCCTCGCTCGTCTGTGGGAGAATGAGAAAAAACACCTCCCACACTAAAAATGCTGGAGCTTTTAAGGGGAGAAGACCTCAAATTCTCGAATGTTGTTCCTCTAACCCTCCATCCTGCTGCTGTCTATTTGAGTTCTTTGAGTAAGGGTTCTCGTCGTACTATGCGCGGGGCTTTGGATAAGATTGCCTCTCTATTAACCGACGGGGAATGCGATGCTCTTTCTCTGGATT
Source organism: Xenococcaceae cyanobacterium (assembly GCA_051657945.1). Taxonomy (GTDB): domain Bacteria; phylum Cyanobacteriota; class Cyanobacteriia; order Cyanobacteriales; family Xenococcaceae; genus CAZJTL01. Next base: position 8,348 of record JBOFLQ010000124.1, read on the forward strand.
GGTCGAAGCTTCGCTATCAACATACAGCAGCAGTAAGGGCGGCTTTAATCGACCAGATCGCACCTGCTTCGGTAAATAAAACGCTCTCTGCTTTGCGTCGGGTGATGAAGGAGGCTTATCGTCTCGATTTAATCGACGAGAGGACTTATTTTAAGGCTGTGGATCTTGCCGATGTCAGATTGTCGGGGGAGTTGCGGGGTCGGGCTTTAAAAATTGGGGAAATTAAGGCTTTACTTGCTAGCTGTATCTCAGAAGCTACGGTAGGCGCGATTCGAGATGCAGCAGTCATTACCATTTTACGTTGTGGGGGTTTGAGGCGGGAGGAATTAACTTTACTGAAAGTGACCGATGTGGATTTGGAAACGGGAGAGGTATCGGTTCGTCGTGGTAAAGGGGGTAAATTTCGCATCGTTTATCTCAATAATACTGCAATTCGATTTGCCCAAGAATGGTTGAATGTGAGAGGGAAAAAACCTGGTGCTTTTATTTGTCCTGTCAACAAGGGGAGTAGCGTTATAATTCGACATTTTGCTGCGGATGGGGACGGGATTTACAAGTTAATCAAACAAAGAGCGCAAAAGGCGGGAATTACTCATTTTTCTCCTCACGATTTTCGACGGACGTTTTTTTCGGAGTTATTGGATGAGGAGGATACGATTACCGTGCAGAAGATGGGAGGACATTCGACTCCAGCTATGACTGCTAAGTATGACAGGAGAGAGCGATCTCGTCAGCGTATGGCGGTGGAGAAGTTGCAGTTTTAAGAACAGGGTGTAGGGTGTGGGGTGCGGGAGGAATTGTGTTTGAGGTTTTTGGTAAGAGATTTATCGATTGAGGGAGGATAATAAGTGCGGGTTCGTTCAAATCGTCGGCGCAAGTCTCCACGTAAAAGTTCTCTACATGTAATTGAAACGAGGTATCCGCTTCGTCGTTTGACTGCTGATGAGGAGGAAGAGTTATTCCAATTAGAGGAACAAATTAAAACGGCATTCTATATATCGGGATTGGCATTGCATCGAATTCATCAAAAGAAATTATTTGAGGCAAATTATGATTCGTTTGCAACTTACTGTCGAGAAAAATTTGGTTTTTCTGGAGACTATGCTTATCTGTTGATTGCTGCGGCTATAGTTTATCAAAATTTGGCTGACAATTTACCGACCATTGGTCGGTACTTACCGCTACCGACCAACGAACGACAATTGCGACCGATAGTAAAAGCGAAGTTAGCTCCCTTAACACAGTTAGAGGTATGGTGTGAAGCGGTTGAGATGGCAGGAGGTACGATTCCTAATGGTCGAATCGTAACAGAAGTAGTACAAAATGCCAAAGAATCTATTTCTCTATCCAATCCTTTTCGAGTAGGGGAAGTTTGCCAGATTATAGCTCGTGATAATCCAGATTTAAAAGGGAAGGGAGGAATTTGGTGTATTGTCTCTTCTGTCGATGGCGAGTACTGCACGGTCGATACTTGGGATGCGAGGTATGTTCTGCGAGTAGATTATCTAAAATCGTTGCATTACAGCATAAAGAAATGCAAGCAAGTTGAAGAGCTTGGGGTACGGATGACGCAACTTCATGAAACGGGAAGATTAGAAGAAACCGCGAAAGTTGTATTGAATAGTTTAGCCAAGCTCAAACGAGCGTATCTGACATCTTTAGAGGAAAAGTTATTGAGTTGTTTGGAGGAAGAATATGGAATTGAGTAAGAGAATTAGTAGTTACTCGAACCATATGTTGTCCAAAGTTGAAGCATAAGATGTCCATTTTTCGATCGAAACTAGATCGGCATTAAAATATTGTTCTTTCAATCCCCGCATTTTAAGGATAGGTTGACATAGACCAAAGCTCATGAATATGAAATTTTGCTGCCATTTTATGGTTCAAAAACTTGAAAATTGGTATTAATGCCAATTCAATCGAGTATTAGTTGAATTTTTGTATGTTAAAAATTTTCGCTCGAATTGCAATAATATTTATGAATCATTTAATAACTAAATATTAAGAGTGAGTAGATTTACCGATATTTGATTGGTTGTATAAAATCCAACATTTTTCTCGATTGCGATCGATAACTTTGTATCTTTTGCTTAAAACAAGTTAATTCTCTTTAACAAGCATTGTCTTAATTTTTTCTTTATATTTGCCTGGATTACCGCTAAGCGAGAAAGGTTTACTTAGTTAGTTTGAATATCTAAAAATAGAGCATTTTGTTTCAATTATTATTTAAGTATTTCTGAGTAGATATTCTTACCGATTTCAATTAATCGCTAGTTAATTCAAAACAAAATATGGCGAGATTAATTTTATTTGAGGCCAAAAACAAAACGGTTTTTGGCTAATTTTCGCTGTTTGTCAAATAAGACAAATTAATTTTGATTGGATTTTTCTCAGTTTTCAAATACTGTAAGGATAGCGATCGATGAGTGGGCTAGATAATCTTAATAATGCTTTATTAGCTGACAATAATATTGGCGATCTAGTCGCACCGATACCAGGCAACGAACAACTAGATCCGAGTGCAACAGAAAATGTTATTGGCGCATCAATAGATTTAAGAGCCGATTCCATTGAAGAATTACAGCCATTCTCAATCGATGAATATCTCGTTGACGATAACGAAATAATCCCTACTCGAACTTCACCCAATCGCTATGTCGATCGCCCTTTACTCTCGACCGAAGATTCTTTTACTGTTAACGAGCGTGCCGATGCAGATCTTTTATCGAACCCCGCTCGCCAACCATACCAAGATTCACTTAGCGATGCCATCTCATTAAGCAGCTCTCTTTTAGACAAATTTCTCAATGAAGAAAGTTTTTCTGCCGAACTTTCTACCGCATTGGGTGATGGTTGGGATAAGAGGGAGGCGATCGCACTCATTTCTGATTTAATTACTCAAAAAGCACTACCAGAAATTAAAATTTTACCAGCCGCCACACTACAAGCTAATGGCGCATTCGATGGCGAGAAAATCTACTTGTCACAAGAACTACTCGATCGAGGTAATACCGAAAAAATTGCTGCGGTATTTCTCGAAGAAGTCGGTCACTATCTCGACTCAAAGTTAAATACCGCCGATTCAAAGGGCGATGAAGGAGAAATATTTAGCTCGCTCGTTCGTGAATTAGTTTTAGATGGGGATGCACTAGCCCAACTTACTCAATTCGACGATCGCGGTGTATTTAATCTAGATGGACGAGAAATCGCCATCGAAAAATCGGATAATGATTCTGGAGTATTTCTCGTCGGAGCAGAAGGAGAATTATCGTTCGATCTAATTGCCGATGCTGGCAGCTATAAGGGCGAATTAGCTGTCTTTAGTCTGACGGGAATGGAGAATTTAACTCCAGGCTCGACTGAATTTATCTTTGAAGCTGCTCGTCGCGCTCTTTCAAACTCTTCGTCTGGATACCGCATCATCAATGACTCTGCTGAAGGCGCGCGTTTTAGTGGCTCTTTGGGCGAGGTGGAACAAAATGAAGGTCAACATGGAGGTAGACATAAAGTTAATTTTACTCCAGGCGATCGAATAGCCTTGATGCTCGTACCCAATGGTACGGTACAAGCAATATTCGACAATCCAACAGCACAAGGCGCAGATCGTCCTCTGTTTTCGATCGCCTCCAATAATCCTGGAGGCAAAACGCATTTAGGACAATTGGTTGAAGGTACTTTTGTCTGGGAAGACTTGCGTTTCGATGGTAACTCCGATGCCGACTATAACGATGTTATCGTTCAAATTAAAGGTGCAGTTGGAGTTGCCCCAAACATCGAGCAGTTAATGGACTCCGATCGCGAATGGCGTACTACAGAAACGGGAAAACAAATTATCGATTTTGTCTCTGATATTAGCCCTCCTGTTGTCGAAATCGGTTTGCCCCTAGATACGGGATTGGATTCTACCGATAAAATTACCAACAATCCAACTCTAACCACTCACTTAAGCGATCCGAGTTATATCGATGGGATTGAAATTTCCATCAACGATGGAGAAACTGTTAACATTACTGACTTGTTGCAAGTAGATAACAGTCTGACAATCGATCGCGACAAATTAACTCAATTGCTGGGCGGTGAATTAGCCGATGGTAGCTATCAAATAAATATTACAGCGACAGACGACAAAGACAATAGTTCGACTTCGACCACCACTTTTACTTTAGATACTACTGCACCACCAACTCCGAGCGATATAACCGTTGACGACAACAGCAATTTGACTACCGATAATAGCAAGCCGACGATCGCTGGAGAAGCACCACTAGCAGCAATTGTCGAAATTAATTCGCCAACTAGCGAACTTGTCCAAGCACCTGTAGTTGAAGGGACTTGGGAGATTGCGCCTGTATCAGAACTTGCACCAGGAGAAAATCAACTTACAGCGACGGCGATCGATACGGCGGGGAATCGTAGTTTTGCCGCCCCTTTGGGCATTAATATCGTCGCATCACCAACACAAGTAACGAACCCACTAGCCACAATTAGAGCAGAAGGAACGGTAACAATCAATGGTAGTAGTGATTTCGATGGCGAACCCATTCCCACCAATGATGATGCCCTTATTTATGCCAAGAAAGGATTTACGATTAATGGCAATCCAACTCTTCCCATACAAAGGGATGCCAACGGCAATCCCAAACTAGATAGCAAAAGTAAATATATCCTCGTTAATAATGCCGTTACCGTCAGCGATGGTTATCTTTACGCCAATGCTTCGGGTGGTAATCGCTACGGTAATTTAGTTCCACCACAAATAGTACCAGCCCAAACAATTGATGTCCCTGTCTATGCAGATTTAAAAACCCAAGAATTAAATAAACGCATTCCTACTGGTACAACCACCGTTACTTTTAATGCTTCTGCCAACCCAATTAATAATGCTAGCCAATGGACGAGTAAATTTCCCTCGCCTGGTACGGCAACTAACCCTAAAGTAGTAAAAGTGACTGGCGGTGGTTTGAATGTTCCCAATAACGTTAATTTAAGTAATTACGTCATTACCGTCGAATCGGGCGATTTTAACTTTAATGGTAATGCTCCAAGTTTAGATAATGTCGTCTTAATTACTAATAACGGCAATATTAATCTCGGTAAAGCACAGGCAAATAATGTTGCTGCATTTGCTAACGGTTCGATTAATATGAACGGACAAGCTAAATTTAGCGGTAATTCTTTAATAGCTAGTGGTAATAGTAACAGTAGTATTAATTTTAACGGTGCAACCAAAACCATCAATGCCACTGATGAATTAAAAGTAGTTTCGGCTGGAAGTATTATCTTTAATGGTTCTACAGCTACAAGAGGGAATTTTCAAGCCGTTAAAGATTTTACCGCCAATGGTAGTTCGACTATTTACGGTTCTATTGGCGTTAAAGGTAATATTATTTTTAATGGTAATACGGGTGTTGTCGGAGTTGGTTCTCCCGATACAACACCACCAGTTATTACGGCAGCACTCAAGCAAGATACAGCCCGCAGTAATACAACTAATACAGATAAGATTACATTTGACCCAACTATTATCGGTACGCTTACAGATGCAAGTAACATAACTACTTTTAAAGCAGGATTGGATAGTATTCCAGTCGATAATTATGTCGATATTCTCTCTCAAACAAATGCCGATGGTAGTTTTACCCTCGATCGCACTACTCTAGAGATGATTATTGGTGGAACGTTAGTAGATGGCGTACATACACTGCATCTAGTTTCAGGTGATAGCTATGGTAATAGTTCTAGCTTCGATTATACGTTTACCCTAGATACGACTGAAGCTGCACCGACGAGCCTAGACTTAACACCAGCTAGCGATAGCGGAACGAGTGATAGCGATAACATAACTAGTAATAACAAACCAGTTATTACAGGTATTGCAGCAGCATTCGATGTGATAAATCTCTACAATGACGGTCAATTAATCGCAGAGACGATAGCAAATGATAGTGGCGAGTGGTCGATTACTTCTAGTAACCTTTCAGACGGAGTTCGCCATCTAACGGCGACGGCGATTGACATCGCCGGAAATATCAGTCCCGCTTCGATCGCATTGCCAATAACTATAGATACTGCACTGCCACAGTTGAATTTAACTACTTCAGTTGTCTCAGCGCCTTTAACTCAAGATTCGAGGGCAATAGGTACTGTGAGTGGTACTGGATCGGAAGTAGTTGAGTTTTCTTATCAATTTGACGATCTAACTTCAATTCCAGTATTGGTTGATAGTGATGGTAATTTTGATGCAGCATTTGACTTTACTGGAGTCAGCAACGGTTCTCACATTTTGACATTTAAGTGTATTGATGCGGCGGGAAATGTTAGCACCAATAGCTTCAACGTTGAAGTTAGACCTGATTTTACTCCACCAGTTATTACGGCAGCACTCAAGCAAGATACAGCCCGCAGTAATACAACTAATACAGATAAAATTACATTTGACCCAACTATTATCGGTACGTTGACCGATGCCAGTACGATCGCGACATTTAAAGCAGGATTAGATAGTATTCCAGTCGATAATTATGTCGATATTCTCTCTCAAAGAAATGCCGATGGTAGTTTTACCCTCGATCGCGCTTCTTTAGAGATGATTATTGGTGGAACGTTAGTAGATGGTGTACATACGCTGCATCTAGTTTCAGGTGATAGCTATGGTAATAGTTCTAGCATAGATTTTAGTTTCACTCTCGATACCACTGAAGCCGCACCGACTAACCTAGACTTAACACCAGCTAGCGATAGCGGAACGAGTGATAGCGATAACATAACTAGTAATAACAAACCAGTCATTACAGGTATTGCAGCAGCATTCGATGTAATAAATCTCTACAATGACGGTCAATTAATTGGAACGACAACAGCAAATGATAGTGGCGAGTGGTCGATTACTTCTAGTAACCTTTCAGACGGAGTTCGCCATCTAACGGCGACGGCGATCGACATCGCCGGAAATATCAGTCCCGCTTCGATCGCACTGCCAATAACTATAGATACTGCACTGCCAGAGTTAAGTTTGACGAATCCAATCGATACTGCACCATTAAATTTGGAGTCGAGAATTGCAGGTGTCGTTAGTGGTACTGGTTCGGCTATCGTCGAGTTTTCTTACCAATTCGACAATCTCAACAAGATACCAGTATCGATAAATAGCGATGGTAGTTTCGATAGCGCGCTCGATCTAACTGGAATTAGCAATGGCGATCGTACCCTCACCTTCACTACTATCGACACGGCTGGCAACGTTAAGACCAATACCTTTAATGTGGTCGTTGAGGTAGATAGAACCCCACCAGTTATTAATGCCAATCTCAAACGAGATACTGCCCGCACTAATACAACTAATACAGATAAGATTACATCTGACCCCACTATTATCGGAACTGTTACCGACGAAAACACTATAACTGTTCTTAAAGCAGGATTGGATAGTACTCCAATAAATAACTATGCAGATATTCTTTCTAAGCGAAATGCCGACGGTGGTTTTACACTCGATCGCACTATTCTAGAACAGATTATCGGTGGAACATTAACAGATGGCGAACATACCCTACATTTGATTGCTAGCGATCGCTATGGTAATACCTCTAACTTTGATTACACTTTTACCCTCGATACGACTGCGCCGCCAGCCACTTTAAACCTAGATCCCGATAGCGATTTAGGAGAAGTAGGCGATCGAATGACCGCATTAGATAAAGTAACTTTAGTCGGTAAAAGCGAAAGAGATGCGGTTGTTAACTTACAACCGAGCGATAAAACTATTAATGTCGATGATACGGGTAATTTCTCTTTCTCAGAAGTACCCTTAAACGCTGGCGATAATTCCTTTAGTCTGACTGCAACAGATCTAGCTGGCAATCAACAAACGACGACGCTGGTTGTCAAACGTTTGAGTCCACCAACCAATATTGTTCTCTCAGAGTTAGCGATCGCTGAAAATAGTGAAAGGGAAACGGTTATTGGTACTCTAACTACAACCGATCCAGACGAAGGCGAAACCCATACCTACTCCCTAGTTGACGATGCAGGTGGACGTTTCCAAATCGTCGGTAACGAACTAAGAGTTGCAAAAGGAGAACTACTTGATTTTGAGAGCGACAACAGCCATACGATTAAGGTACGTACGACCGATAGCGGTAATCCCAATCAGTTTTTTGAGAAGACATTTGCTATTATTGTCACCAATGTCAACGATGCCCCTAGTTTTACCAGCAATCCCGTCTTTAATGCCGAACAGGATGCACCTTATGCCTACAATATAGTTACTAGCGATCCCGATAAAAACGATACGCGTACCATTACCGCTACCAATTTACCTGCTTGGCTGACGTTGGCTGACAATGGTGATGGTACGGCTAAGGTAAGCGGTACTCCTGGGGAGAGTGACATTGGTTTTTATCCTGTAGAACTAACTGTAACCGATGCGGCGGGAGCTAGTACCACTCAATCTTTTGTCATCAGCGCCATTCCTACAATTAATTTGGTTGAGGGCGATAAATTCAACGCCGTCAAAGCGTTTCCAATTTCGCTACCTGCCACACCGTCAATTCTTAGCTTCACTATCGATCCTTTAGTATTCGATAATCGCGATCTTCTATCGATTAAAGATGCTTTTGAAGTTGCTTTAGTAGATGAAAAAGGTCGTTCTTTGGTTCATAGTTTTGATGAAGGAAAAGATGCTTTCTTCAACTGGACGGAAGGAGAAACAGTAGCAACTGGAGCTGGAACTAGCTACGATGAGGCGACTAAAACCGTCAGTTTAAACTTAGTCGAGATCGCCCCCAATACCAAAGCCAATCTCATCTTCCGTCTGGTAAATGACGACAGCGATACTACCAGTCACGTTACTATTAAAAACATTCTTGTCAATCCAGCACCAGCAGATACCACTGCACCGATTCAAACAAGCGAAAAATTGTCGCCACAAGTGGCAAATGTTGCACCAGACTTTAACCACATAACTGATGTTTCGCCGAGTATTACACCTGAGTACCATCGCACTACTTTCAACCCCAATAGCAAATTATTGACTGCCGATGTCGCCCTACGCAATGGTGGTACATACAGTATTAATGATTCACTATTGGTAGCAGTTACACGGATTAGCGACGAGAGCGTTAAATTGCACGCTCCCGATGGCTTAACTCCTGAAGGAATTCCTTACTATAATTTTTCTAATTTGGTTAAAGATGGAAAACTCTCTCCAGAAGAAGTAACCGAAATTGGTAGTTTGGTTTTCTACAATCCCCAGCAAGTACAATTTACCTATGAATTGGAGGTATTGGCATCGGTTAATGGTGCGCCAGTAATTGAAAGCTCACCAATTCCAGCAGGAGCGAGTAATGCTGAAGTAGTAGCTGGCAAACTTTACGAATACGACGTTGAAGCAACAGATCCAGAAAAAGATGCTTTAACTTATAAATTGTCGATCGCGCCCGTTGGAATGGCGATCGATGAAAAGACAGGAAAGATTACCTGGAATCCAGATGTTGCTAATTTGGGCAATCATCAAATAAGTATCGAGGTTAGCGATTCTCGTGGTGGAGTTACCCTTCAAGATTATACTCTCTCGGTAGTCGAAAACCCGCCCAATCGTCCGCCCAACTTTACGTCTACTCCTGTCGTCGATGCTTATATCAATACTCCTTACAAATACGATGCCGATGCTGTCGATCCAGATGGTGACGACATTTCCTATGGTTTGACGATCGGACCTGAAGGAATGGAAGTTGACCCCAGTACGGGATCTGTAGACTGGACTCCTCCACCTGCGATAATTCTTGGCGATACGATTTTTGGACGCATTGCTACCCCAGGAGAAACCGATGAGTTTACTTTTAGTGGAACAAAAGGGCAGAGAATTTATTTCGATCCCTTGCAATACACGGGAGCATCTTCGTCTTGGAGTTTTGATGTTTATAGTCCCAGTGGTGCGAAGTTATTCGATGGAGATTTTGTTTACAATCGGTTAATTACTTTAACTGAAGATGGTAATTATCGCATTGTCGTCGATGGCTCGGACAGCTTTGTTGGAAATTATGGTTTTAGTGTTATCGATACGGGTTTAGCTCCAGTAGCGCAATTCGATACCGATCTCGTCGGCAAACTCGCTCCAGGTTCGGAAGACGATCTATTTCGTTTTACAGGTAGCAAAGGTCAAAAAATCTATTTAGATCGTCTCAGTAAAGACGGCTCTATGGATTGGGTACTTTACAATACTAATAACCAAGTAGTTACGAATAATAGCTTCGACGATCTCGAAATCGATTTACCCGCTTCGGGAGAGTATTTGCTAGCACTCCGAGGAGCGGCTGGTTTCAACAATACTGTCAATTATTCCTTTAGAATTGTCGCTCCAGATCTTCTAACTACTCCAATGACTTTGGGTAGTACTGTCAGTGGTGAAATTACCAAAAAAGGAGAACAAGATAGCTACACCTTTACAGGAGAAGCAGGACAGCAGTTATTCTACGATGCTATTGGTGGAAATTATTTCACCGTCAGAGTATACGACCCAAATGGCGTACAGATTATCAGTCATGATAGTCGAGGCGATCGCGCACCCGATAATGGTCTGACCCTAACGATGAACGGCACTTACAAAGTAGTCGTCGATGGCAATGGCGAAGACACTGGTTCGTATCAGTTCCGCTTCTTAAATCGATCTGATGCTCCCTTAGCCGAACTAGAT
>JBOFLQ010000125.1:0-4284 GCA_051657945.1 Xenococcaceae cyanobacterium
CCAGCACTTCCCGTTCCAAAAACAACTATTCGTAAATTTCCTTTGGCAAGATTTTGTTGAATTTCCTTAGAACGGTTTAGTAAAGCTTGTTTGGCAACTCGATCTTGAATTTGTCCGACTTGTTTGCGTACTGCTTTAAGATTTTCTGCTGCTGCTTGGGCTTTTTGTTCGGGTATTTTTATTCTAGGTTTGCGTCTACCATTCTTTTTGCTTTTAGTTTTGTCTGGTTCGAGAACAAAGTAATAATAAAAAACTCCAATTAATACCGCTAACAAAACAATTATTAGCAATATTAACAAATTGGCTAGCATTGGGGATGTCCAGGCAATTTGACTGTAAAGTCCGCCGATAGCAGCGATCAGCCAAATAATTGAGCCGACAATTGCACTAATACCTAAAATGATAGTCAGTAAGCGGGACAGAGGCATTGAAACGGGGATTAGATAAAAAAATATACTAATAAATTCTCGTGAGATATTTCTATAGTAACTCTCGACATAATTCCTCAAACAATAGTCTCGTTGCTTTGTACAAAATTCTCACGATCGCGTCTTTGCCCGCTATTTTTACTTCACCTCGCCTTAGTTTGTCGTATTTTGCCCCTAAATTTTGCCCGATCGCTGTTTGTAACCTTCTTTCCTTTTCAGGTGCAATTCGATCGAAACACCAGATATATAAATGACTTCGACAAACTTTAGAACCAGCGAGCGTTCTGACAATTTTATCTCCCGATTGAATCCACTTGTAACCCAATCCGAGATAAAGTTGGAAACTTCTTAATGACCTGTATCTTAATTGTGGTTTGCCATTGCGACCAATTTCTTCTTCACACCAAGGCGCACCATCAACAAGAAATTTCTCGAATGGGTAAATTTGAATTAACAGCAATACTGACAATCTAGAGCCAAAACCAAACTTCTCGAATACTTTAATATATGGTTGGTACTGGCATTTCTCTATTTCGCGATCGAGCCATTGTTCGATCGCATTTGCTCTTAATTCCAAATCAATGATTATCCCGGCATGAGCGCGGGTATAATCGCTAATGGCAACGCCCAAACTATTCGCAATAGAGCGTTTGTAGCTGTTTTGAACTCGCGTATAACTGTGAATATTTGCCAACCAACCGATAAAAGGAGAATATCCGAGTTTATCGGATTGACGCAGGACGCGTTTGGCAGCTTCAGGAAATTCTAAAGCCAAGCGTTGGCGAAGTTGATTGACAAACGCAGTACGCAACTTATCCAGTTGTTCGATCGCGAAAAAATTACCTCGAATTTCATTAATGCGATCGCAATCGTACCAACTCAAGAATCTTTTTTGACCATGCACGTCAACAAAAGTAGGATCGAACCAACACATTGCCAGACAAAACGCGTCTTCGTCATCTCTTTTATTTAAAAAATCGTAACCTTTTCGTTTGGCAGCTAGATCGTTATGACCAACCCAACACAGGGTAATATTATGCTGTTTTGCTACTGGTGCTAATTGCGATCGCGTATTTGGAAATTCGCTCCAAAACAGGTGCGGTCGCTTTTTAATCTGGATCTACATCTTTGATGTATTCTGGTTCGGGCGCTACTCCTGGATCTCTATCTAAATTTTCTAACTCTGTCCATAAAAGGTAACAGTCCTCGCATTTTTGATATCCTGGCAGATCCGAGTGATAAACTCGATCGCTTTGGCAATTGGGGCAAATTGTGTAAATGTCGTTGGTATAGATCGCCTTATCCATTAATTAATGCTTCGTGAAATAATTTTGTTAGCCATTCGTTGTTAGCGTACCAATAACCATGATGGCTAAAATACAACCTTCCTTCGTAATGTCTTTTGTAATCAATAAACGCTCCTTTTTGATTTTCTACTTTTTTAATAATCCAACAATTGCCTAGAGTGCTTTTGGTAACTACACATCCTTGATTTTCTAAATAAGGTTTGATTATTGCAATTGTAGATTTCACATGTTCGTACTCTTTGCTAGGTTCGATCGCACTACCTCCATTCGCTAATCGCGCATTAATCCAAGCCATAAGGCAATTTAAACGCGATTGCGTAGCACTCGGGAGATCGCGTACCGTTGTGAAAAAGCCAAAGTAACTCTACTGCGAGTCTTTGCGCTCACATCACAAAAATATTTAGCTAATCGTTAGACAATATAAACATCAACTGCGACCACGAATCTAAGTTGGTGTTTTTTGTTGTTTAACTTTGTCTCATTATGAAGCTTCATGTTAGATTTTGTCAGTCACTTTAAAGTGTCATTTTGAGATTTCAATGTGATAATATGGGAAAAAAATTACGGACGGATAGTGACTCACCTTTGGAAGCTCTAAGACTGGATTTTACCACTCTTACTCAAGACGAATTTGTTTTTAAGTGCGGATTATCTCGTGCAACTTATCAAAGATGGATTAGAGGTGAAACGATTCCCAAGCTTACACCCGAACAAATTGTTCAGATTTGTCGAGTTTGTCAAATTACTTTCGAGATTTTTTTTGCAAAATTAGGAGTTGATATATCAGGCATTCCTAAAAGAATGCACGCGCAGCAGCGATAACTAAAATCAAAATTCCCCGTATCGATTAGCGGTCGATCGGGGAATTAAACAACTTTCAACATATTACGAGCATACCATGTGGACAAAGAAACACGACCAATTTTGCATGAAACAAAAAGCGACTGCACCATCGCTACAACTAATTTGGCGGTGGTTAATCGCAGAAGGTTAAGGAGAAAAAATCGAAATTGACCTCAAAGAATTTAAAGAATGGATTGCCCTTCAGGGAATCGAACCATTTTGCAACCGAACCATTAAACGTTCTTTTGCAAAACTCGAAGAATTGGGAATCGTTTTCATCGAAAAAACTTACAATTGGCACATTCATGCCGTCATCGTTCGTCCTCTAGCCTGGTTAACCCCTACTAGAAAAAATGACCAGGATGAGAAACCAATGTCACAAAATGATACCCCAATCCCGCAATTCATCAAGGACAAACTCGAACAGCAGCAGCAAGAATTAGAGCTACGAGACGAGGTTGAAACTTGGGGAATTAAATGTCGTGACAAGGACTGGAAACAGATTATCAAACACGGCGTTGAGAAAGTTAGAGAAGGATTAAACCATTTGCTCATTCGTGCTACCAGCACAGAAATACACAATCCTGTTGGTTGGATGAGGAAATGTATTCAAGAGGAATGGTGGCTCGATCGTCCTCAACCGATGTTACTTTCTCCAAATCAACTTGCTTACGGATAAACAAAAAACTCGCTTCTGTGTGGGAGCGAGCATAATTAAACCTTACTCATCATGATAGAACAATTAGAACTTTTCAGTGTCAGCAATTACACGCCTTATGAATCGCGCTTTGGTACGGTAGTTACAACCGATTTGCTAACGGGTACGCTCTTATCTCCCAGCCAAAAAATACCCGTTAGCAAACGGACAAAACTAAGACGTGACAAGGGATTGGGAACGGGTAGAATTATTCATAAAGAAACCACCATCATCAAAAAAGGAAAAGAGTACAAATATACTCAATCATGGTTCGCTTGGGAAGAATGGAATAATGGTAAATGTCAAATGCGATCGAAATATATTCCCAAAAAATTGCGCGATCGCATTATTGGGATGAATTTAGAAAAATTACCAGTTGAAGAGATTATAAAAATTTTAAAATGACTATATCAATAGCAGTTTCAAGAACTGAAACTTTCTATGCTCGAAATAGAGATAAACACAAATCACTGTTAATTGTGTGGCATCCCGATCCAGGTGTTTATTATTGCATGATGCTTGATGAGTTAGGAGGTGCATACAAACATCAACCCGTTCATGTTTGTATCACCTTATTTGAAGCAAGGGAAAAAGGCGAACAATGGATTAATGAATAAAACTGGTCATACCACAAGATAACGCTATATGGTAACCTTGCGGTATGACCAAAATTAAGAAGCTCGATGAGCGCGTGGTGAAAATCTCAATTTCTCTCGATCCTGAATCGCTCTACTATCTCGATTCATTAGTTGGCGATCGCTCCTCAAATATTAGGGTAGCGATCGCTTTACACCAATCAAATCAAAGATCGAATTACAGCAAAATGTTGCGCGAATTGAGAGAAAAAAGAAACAAATAAAAGTGTAAATTAAACGCAGGGAACGAGATTAGCGGCTAACTTATCAATTTCTTCTGGGTTAACCTCAACGTAGCAATCGATAAGTGTCCTAATACTTCTGTGACCGCTAAATTGCTTGGTTTCTGCGATCTTCCCTCCCGACTGGCGATA
>JBOFLQ010000126.1:0-6591 GCA_051657945.1 Xenococcaceae cyanobacterium
TGACAATTACATCTATCGAAGATCGATATTATGATGGTGAGAGAATTCCACTCGGATCGTCAAATCGTTCTACTTGCGTACCAGATTCTCTACGTGCAGATATCGAGAAAAATTTAGACATTATCAAGCGCAAAACTAAGGAATTTAACAATAGTAGTTCGGGAGTTGGCAAACTTGGAGCAAACCATTTAGATAAGCCGATCTTGATTGAAGGAGTTAAGGCTAAATATACTACCGAACCAAATTATCTGTCCTCGTCTTTAGATTCATCTTCATCTTCCCTAACACCAACAAATCCTACATCTGCCAACAAATTATCTTATCCATCGCCGATAAATATCGTTGATGTTACCTCCTTGGCAACTCAAATATCACCTCAGTCTCGATCGAATCAAAAAAAAGTCGATCGCGATCTCCCTACGGGAGTGCTACGCAATCGACTTGAATCGAATTCACCAGATGATGATGAATCTTTTGTCAAAAATAAAAAGGGAGTCTTACCAAGATCGATCGGTAGAACATTTAATCGCATTGCTGAAGAATTAAATCCTGATTCAGAAGAAAAAGTTGTTGGTAAATTTCGTCGATCGAGAGTCCAGACGATTATTTCCCTAAGATTTTTAGCACTGTTGATTATTATTCCAATCGTAAGTCAGTCGATCGCTAAAAATTTTGCAATCATGCCACTTGTCGAACAGGCTAGGGGTAATGAAGCAGCAATCTTTATCAATGCTGAAATGAAGGAAGAAGCACTTAACGAATTACGCGACTATGAAGAGGAATTAAAATTAGAACATCTAATTCATAAAGCGCCTCCGATCGCCCCAGAAATACGAGAAGAAAAGGTTAGAGAAAAAGCTGACGAACTAGCAACAGAATTTCGCCATAAAAGTAATAGCGCCATCAGTAACGTTTTTGCCGACGCGATCGCCCTGTTTGCCTTTGCTGTGGTGTTAGTAGTTAGAAGACAAGACATCAGCGTTATTAAGACCTTTATGGACAGAATTATCTATGGTCTTAGCGATAGTGCCAAGGCTTTCATCATCATTCTTGTCACAGATATCTTTGTCGGTTTCCACTCGCCCCATGGATGGGAAGTATTGCTCGAAGGAATGTCTAGCCATCTGGGTATTGCTGCCAATCATA
Source organism: Xenococcaceae cyanobacterium (assembly GCA_051657945.1). GTDB lineage: Bacteria > Cyanobacteriota > Cyanobacteriia > Cyanobacteriales > Xenococcaceae > CAZJTL01. The sequence continues at coordinate 1,147 of JBOFLQ010000126.1, forward strand.
GTGCTATTTCTCTATTTATAGCTACCGTTCCTGTGATTATGGATACCTTCCTCAAGTATTGGCTATTCCGCTATCTGTCTCAAATGTCTCCTTCGACTTTGGCTACTGTAAAAGGAATGAATGAATGATTTAGGTTGTTCATGGTTCATTGTTCATTGTATGAAATTGGAGTTTTACATAGTGGTTAGATCGAATCAGAAAAATTCTAACAATGATACAACCAACTCAAAAGTTACGCCTTTATTTTCTTTGAAACAAAACTCGCAACCTTGGTCTGAAAAAGAACAAACTTTTTCAAAAAAACAAAGACTAGTTACTTCAAGATCGTTTCGATCGAAGTTTCAAATTTACACGGGAGAACAAATACATGGACTTCAAGTAATTTCGCGACTGGGAGAAACTCTTCTTCATGGTATTGTTCCTTGGATTTTAGTTTGTGGTGGATATGGTTTTTTAGTTTCTTTGGTAGCTCAAACTGGACATTTACCTGCCTTTTTACGTGAAAATAAAGTACTTCCCAATGTCGTTGTCTGTCTCAATGTTATTTTGAGTTTATTGCTGGTATTTCGTACCAATACAGCTCACGATCGCTTTTGGGAAGGGCGAAGATTGTGGGGAGCGATGGTTAATGTGGTTCGTAATTTAGCCCGTGGTATCTGGATTATCATTGAAGAACAAGGTATTAAAGATCGCACGGATAAAGAAGCGGCGATGCGGCTGGTAGTTGCCTTTGCCGTAGCTATGAAGCTACATTTACGACGAGATCCGATGAACGCCGAATTAAAACCATTGATGTCGGCACGGCAGTATCAACAGATTCAAGCGGTAAATCATGGCCCTTTGGAGATTGCCTTTTGGATTGGAGAGTATTTACAGCATCAGTACGAGCGCCAGCAAATTAATGTCTTTCAACTTACCTCTTTACACGCCATGTTAGATGAAATGGTCGATATTCTCGGCGGTTGTGAGCGAATTTTGAAAACGCCAGTTCCTCTAGCCTACACCATAGTACTAAAAGCTTTGTTAGGGGTCTATTTTATGGTTTTGCCTTTGCAACTCGTTGGTGGCTTGGGTTGGTGGACGGGTGCGATCGCTGGTTTTGTCAGTCTCTTACTGCTAGCTATTAATGAAGTTGGCGCTGAAATTGAAGAACCTTTCGGTCACGATCCTAATGACCTGCCTCTAGATTTTATCTGCAAGACAATTCAACGTAATATCGAAGATTTAATCGAACTTGCACCCCATTCTCGTCAAGTTGTAGATTGGCAAAGAAAAGCGGCTTAATATCATGTCGGGTTGAACAACCATAATATAAGTTTTGCTATATATAAAGGTTGCGCCTGATTTTATTACGTGCAATTTACCCGACACGATCTAACTCCCTTCGGGAGAAAGCAGTCCCCATGAAAAAATTTCACCATCAGAAAATGAAAATATTGCTTTCCCTAATCCCTAGTCCCTAGCCCCTAATCCCTATTTTCAAGCTAGCTCGACCGAATTTATTTCAAATCAATTATCTCAAAGGAGAAAAACAATGTTTTTAATCAGCACAGACAGCATGGTATTAATCGACACAGATAGCTTTAATTATTTTCTTAACTTTGTTGGGACTTTGTCTTTTTTGATTACTTTAATTTGGATATTCAGATTTACCTCACAAATGGAATAGGGAACAGGAATTTGAAAATTTTTTTAGGAGAGTTTTAAGCTATGAAAGACAAATTTGATTATCAATTTCAAAATCTCGATCGGCAAATGAATAGTCTTCACAAAAAAAATACTAGGCTTCGTAATTTCTGTTTAGTCTTGCTATTGATGTTGTTTGGATTATCCAATCTAGCTCGTTTTTAGCTAGCTCATTGAAAGCGGGTAAAGCCCCCTCTTCAAAATGATGGAGAAAAAAATCGATGCAAGTGAAATGGAAAAAATTACTCGCTCAAATAATATTCTGGTTAGTGACTGAAATTATTCTTAATTTGTTGGGACTCGATAATCTAGCAGACTACGGAGAGTTTGTTTTTGACAAAGAGACGATCGTCTCCGCAGTAGTTCTGAATTTGACGAACTAGAGCTAAATATTAATTATATGCAGGTTCAAGAAATTCAAGATAGCTTTTTCCAAGTAAAGCAGCAAGTTGGGTCGAAATTATTAACGATCGCACAGATTGCCACCCAGTTAACAATCGCTTCAGTAGCTAGTAAAGTTTTTAGTTGGTTGCACGTTCCTGTCAGTTGGCTGCTTGCACCCATGACGATCGGAATCATTTATGCAATTAGTCTGAGAAATTCTCAGTCACTTCCTCCTAGTTTTGCTGTTGTCGGTCAAGCAATTATCGCTCTAGAAACGGCTGTACGCTTTTCTCCAGAAACGCTGACAATAGCAACAACTTATACCCTTCCCCTACTAATATCTATTGCGCTGACAGGCGCTATGAGTTTGTTGAATGGATATCTCTTGTGGCGTTGGACTGGGATCGATCGCATGACGAGTTTTTTGGGAAGCATTCCAGGTGCAAGTCCAAGCATTGTGGCAATGAGTGAAGAAATGGGGGCAGATGCGATCGCGGTGGCGCTTCTTCAATACCTTCGTCTGGTGCTAGTTGCAGTAATTATTCCGACTATAATCAGTCTATTTTTTCCTGTCGAACCAACCATCGAGACTATTGCTACTATTCCTACCAAAATAAATCCTCCATTACCCGAATTATTCAATCTGGGAATCTTAGTTGTATGCGGTGGTTTGGGAATTTGGGGAGGAAATAAGTTACGTTTGCCTGCATCTTTGTTTTTAGGGCCATTTTTGGTTACTTTTGCTGCATCTTTACTACTTCCTTACGAAATCCAAGTTTCACCATCAGTTTTTACGGTGGGATTATTACTAGTTGGATTATCAAGCGGTTTGAAATTTAACTGGGATGCTGTCCGTAAACTCTTGAAAGCGGTATTGTTAGAGTTGGGTTTAGTTACACTCTTGATTTTTATCTGTTTGGGAACTGGATACGGTTTTCATCTGGTGACGGGAGTAGATCTAATTACATCTACTTTGGGTTCAACTCCTGGCGGAATTACTCCAATTATAGCGATGACGTTGCAGCTAGGAGGTGACTCTGGTTTGGTACTAGCAATGCAAATGACTCGGATGTTAGCAATTTTATTATTTAGTCCCTGGTTTGCCACTTTTTTACGAGAAAATGTCACAAATTCCCCATCAGCCGCGATCGAAGATTAGTTTTGTAACTATGGGTCGATCGCAATTAAATTCTCGCTGTATTTATCTACAAAACAGTAAATTAAATCATGGTAACAATCCTAATTACACACCCAATCGATCGAAACACTATTCAAAAATTAAACTTAGAACCAGTTAATTTCGATTCAAGCCCAAATAGAAGACTCTTTTTAATTTCAGAAGAGGTATTTTATAGGAATAACGGCAAAGAAGAAATTATTTATATACCCAGTATCTCTCTCAAACAACTTCCCGACGAACGCTACGATCCGAGTTTAAAAGTGCTGTGTCAAGCTTTGTCAAATACCAAACCCGACGTATTAATTGTTGGAAACAATGCGGTTCCCGATCGGGCGATCGCAACTTGGCGCAGATCTGTCGGTTACGATCGCAGACTACTAATTATTAGACGGGGAGTAGATACTAGGGCGATCGATAAAGTAGCAGCAGAAAAATATCGAGTCAGTGTCGATAATCTTCCAGGCATCAATTCTCCCTACGTTGCCAAACACATGAGCCAGTATCTCAAACTAAATGAAGCCAAACCAGGATGCAAATTAGCTGTCCTTGGTGTGGGAAATATTGGCAAACATATTGCGATCGAAGGAATTGAAAGAGGTTTAGAGGTTCGTTTATTTAGTCCTTCTTTGCAGAATCCTCAAAAGCGCAAACGAATTTTGTGGCAAAGAGGTATTGCTTCAGATAAAGTTATTTGTGCCGAGTCAATCGATCGCCTTTTGGCTGGTGCTACCCATGTTGCTATCTCTGTACCTTGTGAAAATTGTGATGGAAGTACCAATGCAGATATGCTAAACGCTTGTCACATCAAAAGTTTAGCCCCTAATGCCAACATTGTCTCTGCTTCTGTTCCCAGAGTTTTTGATGAAGGGGCGATCGCGCTGATGAACGAACGGGTAAGATTAGAAAAAATGTTAGTTCGCATCGACACATCAAAACGACGTGCCGATGAAGTTATACAAAATTATCCATGTCTCGATATAGCTCATGATATAGCTTTTGCGGCTTCTGAATGTCAGCAAGAATTAGATAATGCCATGCTCGAAAAAGCTCGAAAATTCGTGCAAACTCCGCTTCAAAATTGGTTTCAAGATTGGCTTTTGGTAGGTTAAGAAGCAGAGATTGGTATTTCACAGATTACTAACAAATTGTTTTTTAAAAATTCTTAAATTACCAGTATTTACTTGTTTCATAAAACTAGCTAATAAATCTAAATCCAAATCTGGTAAGCAATAGCTGGATGTTTGACGAACATAGCGATCGCCTTCATTAACATAAACTGCAAGGTTGTTTTTCTGCCAAAACCAAACCTCTTTAACTAATAGTCTTTGATACTTAAGCAAATCGTCTAATCCGCCACTACTCTCAATAATCTCGATCGCTAAATCGGGAATTTCTTTCAGTGTATTAAAGCAATAGCTTTCGTCTGGTTCTTTTCCACTATAAAAATCTTTTTGTTTTAAGGTAGTCGAACCCATAGCAAAGTAATCAATCTCGACATAATCGCAATAAGCTTCTAACAAGGCTCTAATTTTAGCTTTAGCTATTTCATGATTTTTGCTGGGCGACACGAGTTTCAATACTCCATCTAAATAAGAGGCTTTACACCAGGAATCATTATCTAGAGCAGCTAAAATGGATTCATATTCATTCCAAGTTAAATCGGAACAAGTATAAACTTGCTCTTTATCACTCTCAAGATTGAAAAGATTATGTATACTTTCTAAAAACTTTTTAGAATTAATTTGATGTTTCAGCATCAGATCGGATACTTGATCTAGAGTTTGTTATTCTAGCTCTATTATTGCTCGATCTCCCAATTGGCTTGCAATATAGCCAATCGAACTTTCTCAAAACATAACTAACTATCACAACAACGGAAGAGAAACTTGAAAACAGCTACCCACTCCCACCTGAGAAGTAACTGAGATTTTTCCTCGGTGTTGTCTGACAATGGCTTGAGCGATCGCCAGCCCCAACCCAAACCCTTCTTGATGACGTTCTTTTGTTGGTTCGGAATGCCAAAACCACTGAAAAACAAAGGGCAGATCTTCAGGGGGAATACCGACACCAGTATCTTGGATACTAATTACAGCAAACTTTTTCGATCGAGTTAAATTAAAACTAATCGTTCCGTTCTCACTCGTGTACTTGAGTGCATTTTCTAGAAGATTGGAAAACAAACGATGCAGTTGAGC
>JBOFLQ010000127.1:0-4629 GCA_051657945.1 Xenococcaceae cyanobacterium
GCGATCGCCATTATTGGAACGAGAAAAAATTAAATGAAGTCAAGATCTTAGTGTAGTCCCTACACTAAGATCGCGAGTCTATTAAGTATTTCTAACTTTTTCAGCATAATTAGGAGTGCGACCTTTGCGAAATATTTGCAAAACAATTTTTCTGAATATAAGTGGTAAATAGGATAAAAATAAGCCTAATGTAGCACGAATATTTTTACCTAAAACTTGGCTAGATGTTTCTAAAAACTCTCTTCCTTTTTTACTTTCACCTTGTTCGATCAGTCTTAATCCTAAAGCTTGTTGTGTTCCTGCTAATTTTTGAATTCTCAATCGTTCTAAGTCTTTGTTATCGAAACGATAACTATTAATACAAAAAACTTTTGCCGAGAGGAAATGAATATCTTGTTTCAAACTTGTCTGCGCGCCATGAAAGCGATATTCCATTAATAACTCTGGTAAAAAATAACCTTCTTTTTGCGCGATCGCGCACCTAACTAATAGATCGAAATCTTCGCAACCATCAGCTTCTTGACGCATAAAATTGACTTCTTGCAGACAACTACGTCTAAATAAAGTCGAACCTACTTGCAAACTTTGATGCAAAAATGTTTCACGAGCCAAATCGCTAATAATTCCCTGTTTTAGTCTATTTTTACCCCATTTTGCCGAATTTTCTCGAGTAGCTACTTCGTCTCTTTCTCCTCTAGCATTAATAATCCAGTGATCGGTGCAAACAAAATCTACCTTTGGATATTTATCCAATATCTCGACCGTTTTGGCTAAAAATTCGGGTGTAATGCCATCATCGTCGTCGAATTTGAGAAAATATTCTCCGATCGCCGCTTCAAAACCCGATCGCATATTGCGACAGCGTTTAATATTCTTTGGATGTCTGATGTAACGAATGCGAGAATCGTTCCAGTGACTGACAATTTCAGGAGTATTATCGGTAGAAGCGTCATCGCAAATAATCAACTCAAAATCTGTATAGGTTTGCTCGAGAACGCTATCAACTGAATAAGCTAAATATTTGGCTCTATTATAAGTAGGAATACAAACGCTAACTTTAACCATGAAAATCGAGAATAGGGATTAGGCAGTAGGCAGTAGAAGGTGAGCGAAGCGATCTTGAATGTAAGAGATTTATTTAAGCTATGTCAAATATTTATACGATCTTAACTTCTAAGAATTGCGATCGGAAGTGGAGAGTGTAGAATTTTTTTTGTTATTAATTGCCATTCTTCTGTAGCGTCTAACCTTTCAATATTTTTTAAATCTAGCTGTCGAGTAAGATTTGGTTCTACTAATAAATAGATATGTTTATTCTACTAGTTTAACTGGATAATCTTCTGCTAATTCCCAAATTCGGTTATTTGTCTTAAAAAATAATAGTAAATTTATATGTAAATCAGCGATCTCGACAATAATCAATTAAAAATAATTTTTAATTGAAAATATTGTACTTACGGTCATAGTTAAAGCGATCGCTGTTATTGCCAACTAGAGGTTGATGAAGAGAATCATCAAGCAGCATCGGTGCTGCGGTTTAGTTGACCTGAAAGGTCGCGCGGTTTAAAACCTCCCCCTTAAGCGGGCGGCTTTAATGGTAAAATCACTTTAACAGCAAGGACGATCGACCTGTTTAAAAACCCAATTGCTACCTAACCAGTCGCCGCTGTACCTTGACAACTGAATCTAGGGGGTTCTAGTTGTTGCTCTAGTAGTGCTTTTGCACAACCTGAAAGTAGGTAAAAGATTCACTCCGTAGACGACCAGCATTAAACAAAAAACAAATTTTGCAGCAATGCAACTACGGTAGGGCATAGCGAAAGTAGGGGCAAGGCACTGCCTTGCCCCTACTTGGGGAGAGAACCACTTCTGGGTTAGGTAACGCAAGGAACAAGCGTCTAAGTGGACTCGTTGAACCAAGAATCCTCATGCCTAAAGGGCTGAGGAGTGTCAATAAGCATATAATGGAAAATTCCCAATCCGAAAGAGAAAACGATCGCCCATTCAATTTTCCCAATGCTGCATTCGATCTCGTCGCCATAGCAGCATCGGCAGGCGGATTAAGTGCCTTGAGTGAAGTTCTTTCTGGTCTTCCTGAAAACTTTCCAGCCGCCGTAACGATCGTACAACATCTCGACCCCAGACATCGCTCTTTGATGGCAGATATACTCAGTCGGCGTACTCGCTTGCAAGTTAAACAAGCTGAGGAAGGCGATCGCCTGAGTTCGGGAACAGTTTACATTGCTCCTCCCAATCGCCACCTACTAGTTAATTCCGATGGTACTCTTTCTTTAACTCAATCAGAGTTAGTCCATTTCGTGCGACCTTCTGCCGATTTAATGTTTGATTCCGCAGCAGCTAGCTATAAAAATCGCGTTATTGCCGTTGTCCTTACAGGAACGGGAAATGATGGATCGATGGGAGTACAGGCGATCGAAAAAATGGGCGGGACAGTTATCGCTCAAGATCTCGAAACTTCAGAATTTCATGGGATGCCCAGTGCAGCAATTAAAACAGGAGGAGTCAATTTCATTCTCCCTTTACCTGAAATAGCTTCAGCACTCGTCTCGCTGGTGATGCAGGGGATCGAGAATAAGTAGCGAGTAGCAAGTAGTAAGTAGCAAGTAGTAAGTAGTAAGTGTGCCGCGTTACTTTTGACTCTTGACTTTTGACTGGTCACTGAGCTTGTCGAAGTGTTGACTTTACCCCTTGCTCGGTGCAGTGATGCTCAATGCCCCTTGCCCCTTGCCCCTTGCCCCTTGCCCATTACCTAATAAATTATGGACACAAAAGATGATGACCTAGTATTTGAAACTCTTCTAGACTTTTTAAGACAAGCGCGAGGGTTTGATTTTACTGGTTACAAGCGTTCTAGCCTCAAGCGTCGATTACGAAAGCAAATGCAGTCGCATCAAATCGATAATTTTGGCGATTACCTGGACTACTTGCAAGTTCATCCAGAGGAATTTGCTCTTCTTTTAAACACTATCTTAATCAACGTCACTGGTTTTTTCCGAGATACAACCACCTGGGATTACTTCCAAAGTCAGATTCTTCCTCGCCTCCTCAGTGATAAGCCAGAAAACACGCCGATTCGAGTTTGGAGTGCGGGTTGTGCCTCTGGAGAAGAAGCCTACACTTTGGCGATCGTGTTAGCAGATACGCTAGGGATAGAGAAATTTTGTCAACGGGTAAAAATTTATGCCACTGACATAGATGAAGAAGCACTCAACCAAGCTCGTCAAGCTAGCTATAGTATTAAAAATATCGAAGCCGTTCCTCAAGAATTACAAGAACAGTTTTTTGACAAAATAGGAAACCGATTTGTTTTCCGTCCCGATCTGCGTCGTGCAGTTATTTTTGGTCGTCACGATTTGATTCAGGATGCTCCTATTTCTCGTCTCGATTTGCTGGTTTGTCGGAATACTTTAATGTATTTTAATTCGGAAATCCAGGCAAAAATTCTCAGACGTTTTCACTTTGCTCTTAACAATACGGGTATTCTTTTTTTGGGTAAGGCGGAAATGTTGCTCACTCATGCCAATCTTTTTACTCCACTCAGCCTGCCAAATCGCATTTTTAGTCCAGTCTTTAAAAGTAATCGTCGCGATCGCACCTTATCGCTCACTCCTAACGCTGAAGTTGATGAAGAGGCTTTGAATCTAGAACAATACATACGTTTGCGTGAAGCGGCTTTTGACTCAGTTTCTCAATCACAAATCATAGTCGATCTCAACGGCAATATTGTCTTGGCAAATGCGTCCGCTAGAAGCATGTTTGGGCTAAATGTCCTCGATATCGGTCGTCCTTTGCGAGATTTGGAAATTTCTTACCGTCCTTTGGAGTTACGTTCTTATCTTGATGAAGTTTACCGCCATCGTACCAACATCGTTGTCAATGATGTGATTCGCAATTTGCCAGACAAGAACGCTCAATATTTGGACGTAAAAATTAATCTTTTAGAAGATAATACTAAAAAGGAACTGCTGGGGGTAAGCATTACCTTTACTGATGTGACTCGCTACCACGATTTGCAAGTAGAACTTCAACGGGCAAATCAAGAACTCGAAACTGCCAATGAAGAGTTGCAGTCCGGTAATGAAGAATTAGAAACTACCAATGAAGAGTTACAGTCTACTAACGAAGAATTAGAAACTACCAACGAAGAGTTACAATCAACTAACGAAGAACTGGAGACGATCAATGAAGAACTTCAGTCTACTAATGAAGAACTACAAGCCATCAACGATGAATTGCGTCAACGCACTGGCGATCTCAACCAAGCAAATGCGTTTTTGAATTCTATTCTCGCTTCTGTCCAAGCTGGTGTTATCGTCGTCGATCGCCAATTTAATATTTTAACTTGGAACGACGAAGCGGAAAATCTTTGGGGCTTAAGGCTTGATGAGGTACGAGGACAATCTATTTTAGGTCTCGATATTGGTTTACCAGTCGAACAACTGCGAGAACCGATTCGCAATTGTTTGGCAGAAACTGAAACTCGTCAGGAAACAGTTTTAGAAGCACTTAACCGTCGAGGACGAACATTTCAATGTCGAGTTAGCTACAACCCACTAATCGGTTTTCAAAGAGAACGTCTTGGAGTAATACTTCTGATGGAAGAAGTGA
>JBOFLQ010000128.1:0-21149 GCA_051657945.1 Xenococcaceae cyanobacterium
GGAGCGCTCACTCCTAGCAAACAGATTAAGATGCGATCGCGGCGACGTATGTGAGTGTGTGTTTTTCGCTCTACCAACCAAAATATACCGACAGCACCAGTAACTAGCAATCCCGAACGAATTAATTCCCACCAACTAATGCCGCGACGACTCAAACCAAAACCATCGAGCAGAACGAAATCTTCTTGGGTAATTGTCTCTCCTCGCTCGACAATTATTTCTCCTTGCTTAATTTTGACGATCGCTGGTTGAATCTCTGTTGCTGCTTTTTCTGCCATGCTTCTGGTGGCTTCTCGATCGCTCTCCAGATTGGGATGCAATATTTCTACGAGCAAACTCGTAGCAAAGCGCTCGGTATTTGAAGGAACTGAAAATTCTAATTGAGTGGCGACTGTTCTTTGCATCAATTCGAGGGGTAAACCTGTAGGAATACCTTGAGTTAAAATTTTCTTTGCCGCTACAGTTATGCTGGTTTTAGTTTTCTGCCAAGTTGGCGCGTCGATTTCTAAAATTGTACCGATCTCTTTTTCTGACAAACGATCGAGTTTTTTCTCCAAAATTTCTTTATAAGCTTGCGAATATCTGTAGCGAATTAAAGAAATATTGGAGAGTAAATTTTCAAATTCCGATCGATTGACTTGTTTACGATACGTTTTTAATTCTTGAAAAGCTCTTTCTAACTTAAGATTAAAAGGTTTCGTTTCATTTTTTTGGCGATCGACTTCAAAAGTAGAACTTTGAGGGGGGGGATCGCTTCTAATTAAATCTAAAAGTGTTTTAAATTCTGCATTTTTACAAGAACGAATGTATTCCTGGCTCGATCGAGTCAGAAAACGTTCTGAAACAAATGGCAATGGTTGAGCTAAACTTCTCAATCGACCGATATCGTTAAGATAAGTTGATAGCCTGTTTTGAATTTGCAACGTAGTTTCTTGATTTTGCTTGAGAATTGGTACGATTCCCTGTCTAACTTCTCTACGTCTTTGTTCTGTGGTGCTGTAGTCTTCAAATTTTCCGTCTTTCGGTGCTGCAATCCTTTCAACAGCTATTTTTCCTACGTCTAGTTGTGGTCGATCGTAGAAACGGTAGCCCACCACGCTTGTCAATGAAACAATCGTTGCGATCAAAATTAATACCGAATCGCGTCGATGTTTTTTTTTCGTTGAAGGTGTTCGATTAGATTGAATATTATTGGTGCTTTTGGGCAATAGAGTCAAACTAGAAGCAGTTTTTGGTGGCTTAATTAAATTTAATGAAATTTTTGCCAATAAATGCTGATATTTTCGTCGCCATTCCTCAATTTGTTTATTGAAAATATTTAATGTTTTCATAGCGTGTGAGGTAGCTTTTAAGCATCGAGAGCAATTGTTAAAACTTTTAAACAATTTGATTGAAAAACGGAGATTTATTGTGTGTTTTTTCGATTTTACGAAACTTGATTTAATTATTATTATTCCTTTTTTTATTTTTGAGAAATAATTTTTAGTGACGAGCGAGGCTGAATTAAAGATGTGGCAGCGATCGCCTCTATGTCCAAGGATGAGTTTGCTCGATCGGAAGCGATTCCAGCCCAACTAGCAAACAGCTTTGTCGCTTGTCGTTCGACATCTCGATCGCATGTTAATATCCACGTTAGGGGAATACCAGAAATGCTGTTATAAACACCTGCCAAAGCGCCAGTTAGCGCTGCTGTCGTACCCAGACAGTCGCCTAATCGTCTAGCACGAGTTACTGCCAAATTAAAATCTTCGGGAGTAGCAGCAAAACAATAAAGAGCTAAAGGGATCGCCAGACGAGATTTTTCAACTGGCTGCCCTAAAGTGGCAATTATTTGTTCTAAACTATTGGCTTCTGCTAAACTCGCTTGCAGTTGTTCTAAAATTTTTGTTAAATTCGACCCAATCGCCTGAGAACGCTCGATTAGTTGCGGTAGCGGATTGGGTGCGAGTCGTTCTCGTAAAGCTAGTGCGATCGCTTCGTACCAAAGCATTAAGTCTTTTAAAGCTATGTATGCTTTTATATCTTGCCAAGATTCGATCGCCATGGTTAATTGTTCTTCGAGCGACTCGAAATTTTCGTGATAGTACAAAGCAAGAGGAAAAGTTATCGAGGCGACGATGCCCGTGTCTAAACGTTCTTTTGCCGATGTTAATTGCTGGTAGCGATCTCCGATCGTTTGCCAGTCTCGAGCATTTAATTTTCCTTTGTCAATTAATTTTGCAACAATGATATTCCTGAGCTGTAAAGTTGTGGAAAGAAAAATTCGATCATCCTCCAGATAACGGGATTGAATTTGGCTTTGCCAATTTTCTTGTCGTTGAGACTTACTAGTTAATTCGATTGCAAGCATGTCAGATGAAATTTCTGCTAACTCGCACCCGATTAATCCACCTTTAAATCTAGCGATCGAGGAATAGCGCATAATTAATAAAGTTTTTAGAAACTATACATTTGTCATCGTACGATCGAAAAAGGCAAAAAAAATCAGTAGATCCCACAGGTAAACACTCAATCTCGGTTAAAACTTTAAAGGTGGATGTGGTAGTCACTTGACAATTTAGTTGCCGATCGACAACATAGAAACGTTAAAATTGCCCTGTAAAGATTGCTGCGCTCCAGGGCGCTACAAAACAGATTATTTGCCAGCATTACATCCACAACCAGAAAAACGATCGTGCTGTGCGGCCGATCCCAGGATTGAATCGCACTATTAGCTTATGAAGATCGCCAATATAAAATTAGCACGCACGGCACGATCGTACAGTTCGTGTAACCTCAAATGCTGACTATATACTCATTCAATTATTTAATTCAAATCTGCTTATGACTTATACTGCTCCCAATTTATCGGGTTTTTCGCAATGGCAGTTCAACCCTCTTAAAACTGCTACTGGAGTCTACGTTACCATCCACGGTCATTTCTATCAGCCGCCTAGAGAAAATCCTTATTTAAACACGATCGAACGTCAACCCAGCGCCTACCCCTGTCACGATTGGAACGAACGCATTTATCATGAATGTTACCGCCCTAATGCTTTTGCCAGGGTTTTGAACGATCGCGGTGAAGTAATCGATGTCGTTAACAATTTTGAATATTTAAGCTTTAACATCGGCGCGACTTTGATGTCGTGGTTGGAACAATACGATCCAGAGGTCTATCAAAGAATCATTGAAGCAGATCGCCAAAGTTGTTTGCGTCTCAACGGACATGGAAACGCGATCGCTCAGGTTTACAATCATATAATCATGCCTTTGGCAAACGAACGCGATAAGTATACGCAAATTCGTTGGGGTATAGCTGATTTTCGCGCTCGTTTTGGACGCGAACCTGAAGGTATGTGGTTGGCAGAAACTGCCGTAGACTACGACACGATCGCCGCTTTAATTAATCAAGGCATACGCTTTATCGTTCTCGCACCATCACAAGCCGAACGCTGTCGCTTAATGCCCGATGCTCTCAATCTTAAAACCCAATGGCATGAAGTTGGAGGATCGCAAATCGATCCCACCCGTCCCTATCGTTATTTTATCGATGCCGATCGCTACAAATATATCGATATTTTCTTTTACGATGGGCCAATTTCTCGCGACATGGGTTTTAATGATGTACTCGACAATTCATCGCACTTAATTGGCAGAATCGGACAAGCAATTAAGGGCGATCGCCGTCCCTCCCAATTAATTTGTATTGCTACCGATGGAGAAACTTTCGGACATCACAAAGGCGGTACGGAAAAGTGTTTGGCTCATGCCTTCACTCAAGAATTTCCCAATAAAAACTGGAATGTCACTAATTTTGCTCACTATCTCAGCATCAATCAACCGACTTGGGAAGTAGTACTCAAACCAGTTACAGCTTGGAGTTGTTCCCACGGGGTCGATCGCTGGCAAGATGATTGCGGTTGCGGTGGCGGCGGAGATTGGCATCAACAATGGCGCAGACCTCTCCGTGACAGCTTAAATTGGCTCAGAGATGAGTTAGCTGACATTTATGATGAAACTGGCAATCAAATTTTTTCCGACCCTTGGCAGGCAAGAAATGAATATATCCAAGTTATTCTCGATCGCTCGACTGAGAAGGTAAACCAATTTTTCGATCGCCATCAATGTCATTCTCTGACTGCTAGCGAAAAAATTGATGCTTTGCGCTTATTAGAAATGCAGCGTCACGCTTTGCTAATGTTTACTAGCTGCGGTTGGTTTTTTGAAGAACTTTCCCGTCCTGAAGGCGTACAAATTTTACGTTACGCCGCCCGCGCGATCGAATTAGCGGCTGAGGTAACGGGAAAACAACTCGAAGCAGAATTTATCGATCGCTTGGCAAAAGCGCCCAGCAACGTAGAATTGTTTGGCAACGGTGCTGAAGTCTATCGACAATTGGTGCGTCCGTCGCAGATTAATTTTCAGCAAGTAGCAGCCCACTATGCAATTAGTTCTCTATTTACTAATTATCAGCAACAAGAGCAAGTTTACTGTTACGAAGCCCAACAACTAGACTATCAAAAGCAATCTATGGGATCGCTGACTCTGGCAGTGGGACAAGTAAATTTAACTTCGCAAATTACCTGGGAAAATCATCATTACGTTTTTGCTGTCTTGCATTTGGGTGGTTGGGATTTTCACTGTTGCATTCAAACTTTTGATGGGCGCAATGCATACACTCAACTCAAAGATAAATTATTGGCAATTTTTAAAGGTGCTAGCACCGCGCAAATAATTTTAGGGATGTCTGAATTGTTTGGTAATTGCCACTTTAGTTTGCAACATTTGTTTGCTGAAGAAAGACAGCGGATTATGCAGCAGCTAACCCAGCACACGAAAAAACATCTCGACCAACTTTACGCTCAAGTATACCGAGATAACTACAGTATTTTGGCAGCTTTTCAACGTGACGAACTGCCCGTACCACAAGAATTACAAGTTGCTGCCGAAATTGCCATCGGTCATCGTTGCTTGGAGACGATCGCGGCACTCGAACAAGCAACAGGCGATCTTCAAGAAACAGACAACCATCTCGTCGATTTAGCTGCGATCGCTGCTGAAGCGAATCATCTGCGCTGTCGTTTAAACATTCCCGAAGCAGCGAAAACTCTCGAACAATTAATTTTGCGATCGCTTTGGCAATTACTTTATGATGCCGATCCCGTTACTTTAGAAGATAGCGTAAAAAGATTGGAACGCACCATCGAAATCGCTCATCAATTACAAGTTGGTTTGTTTCTCGATCGCGTTCAAGAACTTTTCTACAATTGTTTGCACTCGCAAATTCTTCCTCATTGCATTCACCCAGAAATCGAAGAACAACAGCAAACCCCATCTGGTTTCTGTCGTTGGCAACCCTCACAAATTCCAATTCTATTAAGACTAGGGCAAAAACTTGCCCTCGATGTTAGTTGTTGGAGGAGATAAGTGGCTAGGGGCTAGGGGCTAGGGGCTAGGGGTTAGAGGCTAGGGTTCGCTGTGAATAAGCAATAAAATACTTGAACCCTAATCCCTAATCCCTAATCCCTAATCCCTAATCCCTAATCCCTAATCCCTAATCCCTAACCCAAGCGCCCCTAATCCCTAATCCCTAACCCAAGCGCCCCTAATCCCTAATCCCTAATCCCTTCAAACAAGCTTGTCGCATAACATCTACTGGAATATCTTCTCGTTGCAACCAGATTTTTAGTCCCGCCGCGCCTTGTTGGACGAGCATTTCTAAACCATCGATCGCGATCGCTCCTTTTTCTTTTGCTTGAATTAAAAACTTGGTCGGTTTAGGCGTATAGATGAGGTCGTAGGCGATCGCGTTTGGCGATAATTTTTTCATCGAACTCTCATTTAAAGGAGATTCGTCAATGTTGGGATACATGCCGATCGGCGTGGTATTTACCAACAACTCTGTTTCCGATAGCACCCCTGGTAATTCTTCCCATAAAATCACTTTTAGATCGGCTTGAAGGGCTGAATTTTGCCAACTTTGAGAAAATTTATCTAACTTGTGGCGATCGCGTCCGACAACGATAATTTCGGGGCATCCAAGTTCTGCCAATCCAACTACAACCGCCCTCGCCGCGCCGCCGTATCCTAAAATTACGGGTTTAATTTGACTCCAATCTCTCTCAATTTCTTTTAAAGGCGCAATAAAACCAAGAATATCGGTATTTGTGCCACTCCATCCTCGATCGGTTCGCCAGACAGTATTAACCGCACCGATTGCTTTTGCTTGGTCTGTTATTTCCGACAACAGAGGTAAAATCGATTGTTTGTGTGGAATAGTGGCGTTAAATCCAATTAAATCGATCGCCTCGAATCCTGCGATCGCCTCGATTAAATATTTCTCTTTGACGGGACAAGGTATGTAAACCAAATCTAAACCCAATGCAGCGATCGCTGCATTATGCATGATTGGAGAAAGAGAATGTTCGACTGGATCGCCAATAATTGCCAGTAATTTAGTTTTTCCTGTAATCGATAGCATTAGATATTTACCTTCTGGGCGATCGCGCAATAATAAAAAATATACAATTGCTAGAACATAATTTGAACGATCGAAAAATTAGCACTATTCAAAGCGATATTACCAAACAAAAATTGACACTCCTCGCGCCATCAACGACGAGGAATAAGAGTGGATACTACGCAACGGGTTAAAACCGCGTCGCTTCGTGTCCTTCCTTTCTCAATGGCACTTATCTAGGCAATAGCCCCTGACAGTACGCCTCCAAAGGCAATTTGTTCTACGATCTGTCCGACCGCAGAGACTCCACGATTTCTGACTACTTGGGCTGCTGCTACATCACGATTCACGGTATAGCCACAAACATAACAACAATGAATTCGCTCATCTAACTCTTTCTTGCCTGTATGTGTTTCACACTGAGGACATTGCTGAGAGGTATAGTCTTTATTGACTTTGGCAAAATATACCCCTCTACGCCAAGCAATCCATTGCAAGATTGAGATAAACTGTCCAAAAGCAGCATCAAGTGTAGATGTGCGGAACATTCCTTTTGCCCAGGTTTTAAAGTTAATATCTTCGGCAAAAATCATGCCAGCTCCATTACAAAGATGATGGGCTAATTTATAGTGCCAATCACGTCTAGTATCAGAAACTCGTTGGTGAAGTCTTGCTATTTTTTGGTTGAGTTTACGGCGATTGTTAGACCCTTTCTTCTTGTGCTTTAATCTACGTTGCAGTAATTTAATCTTGCAGTGCAGTGTACTTAAAAATCTTGGTCTAGCAATTATTTCGTCGTCACTCGTCGCCAAAAAGTTAGCTAAATTTAAATCTATTCCTAATGGATGTCCAGATAATATTGGATCGGGAACTGATACATTACTCTGCAAAGACAGAGTAATAAAATAGCCCGATGCTTTTCTCACAATTCGCGCTTGTTTGATTTCAAAACCATCTGGTACATCTCTCGATTTGACAAATTCTAGCCAGCCAAGTTGAGGTAATTTGATTTTATTCCCAGAAAGACAGTTTTTTAACATTTGTGGGAAGACAAACGAGCGCATCCTATAGTGATTCTTGAATCTAGGAAAGCCCATTTGTTTTCTTTGCATATCTAAAAAAGCTGTTTCCAACCGTCTTAATACCTGCTGCAAAACTTGAGCATTGACTGTTTTAAGTTCGGGAAACTTTTCCTTTGCGATTGTTAGGGCTTTACATTGTTTGGCATAGCTAGGATACAGTTCGTCAGGAGAGATAATATATTCAGAGATAATAGAACAAGTATTAATTGGCGACTTACGAGATCTAATCCAATCTTTTCTGTCGCGCAAAGCATGATTCCATACTTTGCGACAAACAGTTAGAGTATGTTCGATTTCTCGAATCTGCTCTATGGTTGGCTTTAGTTTAAATTCGTAAGACAAAGTTAGCACTGCTCTTTACCTCCTCTACAAAGCAATAACATATTTTGTAGAATAAATAAAGATACGCGGGATTAAAATCCCTGTCTGGTTTTCACCCAAGGGCTAAAGCCGCTTGGCTCTCAACTGCAAGTTTTCAGGTAGATGCGATCGCCCGATCGCAGCTAATACATCCGTGCGATCGAGCAATCGCGCCTTAGTGTTAACTCAGGCTGTCTGAGTATGTTGTATTGTTAATTTAAGTTCGGCAAACAATTTCAACATAGAAAAATGATGAATGACAATACTCGGCTGAGACATAGGTGGAGTTGCTGGTTAATTGCAGCTTTGGTTATGAGTTTCTTAGCTGCTTGTGGTGGAGGAGAACAAACTACAACAACAGGTCAAACTGAATCTAGCGGTCAAAATGAGCGAGCAAACGGTCGTCTGGGTACAGTTAAAAATCGTGGTAGTTTGATTTGTGGAGTCAACGGGCAGTTACCAGGATTTAGCTATGTAGACGAGAAAGGCGAATATTCTGGAATGGATGTCGATTTTTGTCGCGCGATCGCCGCAGCTTTATTTGACGATCCATCAAAGGTTGAATTCCGCGATCTCAGCGCCCAAGAACGTTTTACCGCCGCGCAAACGGGAGAAGTAGACATAGTCAATCGTAACACCACTTGGACGATTAGCCGCGATACTTCCAACAAAATGGAGTTTGCACCAACTACTTTTTACGACGCTCAGGGAATTATGGTTCCCAAAGCGACTAATGTCAAGCAAATCAAGCAACTTAAAGGTAAATCGATCTGTATTTTGGCAGGAACGACTACAGAACAAAATTTAGCAGACGGGATGCGGAAAGAGGGAGTTGACTATCAACCTTTGGTTTTTGATGATGTGGATGCGCTTTACAGTGCGTACGGAGAAGGTCGTTGTCAAGCTGCTACTTCCGATCGATCGCAATTAGCTGCCCGTCGTGCTATTCTTGCCAAACCAGACGATCATGTTGTTTTAGATGCTAGTCTTTCTAAAGAACCCCTCGGCCCGATGGTTACTGATGGTGATGCGGTATGGTTCGATGCGGTTAAATGGATTACCTATGCGGTAATTGAAGCGGAAGATTTGGGTATTAATTCCCAAAATTTGGCTAGCTTCCAAAACAGTCAAGACCCCAATATTAGAC
Organism: Xenococcaceae cyanobacterium; assembly: GCA_051657945.1. Classification (GTDB taxonomy): domain Bacteria; phylum Cyanobacteriota; class Cyanobacteriia; order Cyanobacteriales; family Xenococcaceae; genus CAZJTL01. Next base: position 9,032 of record JBOFLQ010000128.1, read on the forward strand.
GCTTTTTAGGTTTAGAAGGTAAGTTGGGCGAAGATATGGGTTTGCCTAACGATTTTGCCGCCCGCATTGTCAAACATGTAGGTAATTATAGCGAAATTTACGAACGCAACGTCGGCAAACCTTTTAATTTAAAAAGAGGTTTGAACGCGCTTTGGAAAGATGGAGGTATTCTCTATTCGCCACCTTTCCGTTAAAAGGTATTGACTATGACTGAGAAAGATAAAATTCCTTTTTGGCGGGACGATCGCATTGTAAAAATTGTAGGACAGGTAATCGTTGTTTCGATCGTCATCATTATTTTTTCTGTATTGGGGAGTAATCTCAGACGCAATTTTCAACAACTCGGTCTTAGTTTTGGCTTCGGTTTTTTGAATCGTCCTGCTTCTTTTGGTTTGGGTAATACTCCCATTAGTTACAGTGCCACCGATCCATATACTAAAGCAATTTTGGTAGGATTGCTTAATTCTCTTAGAGTAATGCTATTTGGCATTATTATTGCTTCGGTTGTTGGCGTTACCGTTGGTATTAGTAGGTTGTCGAATAACTGGTTAGTCAGACAACTTGCGACAATTTATGTAGAATTAATCCGCAACACTCCTCTACTGTTGCAATTATTTTTTTGGTATTTCGCCGTTTTCTTAAAATTTCCTAAATCTGACAATCCAGTAAGTTTGGGCGATCGCTTTTTTTTAAGCAATCAAGGTGTTTATTTGCCAACTCTTTCGGGAAGTACTTCAACTTGGCTATCTTGCCTATTTATTTTAGTTAGCTTTGCGATCGCTTTGTTTTTATGGCGCAAGCAAACTCAAATAAGGATACAAAGAGGCGAGTCGGGCAAGATCTATCAATTGATTATCTTAGGTTTAGCGATCGCGTCGGCGATCGCTTTAATTTTTGGTTTGGATTGGCAAATCCCTCAATTCGCTAGCGGATCTATTGAGGGAGGAATGCAACTATCTACCGAATTCGCTACCATTCTCATCGGTTTGAGTATCTACACTGCTGCCTATATTGCTGAAGTTGTACGCGCGGGAATTCAATCGGTAGATAGGGGACAACGAGAAGCCGCTATGGCATTGGGTTTAAAACCAGATTTGTCTATGCGTTTGGTAATTTTTCCTCAAGCTTTGCGAGTAATGATTCCGCCTTTAACTAACGAGTATTTGAATTTAATCAAGAATTCCAGTTTGGCGATCGCGATCGGTTACAACGATGTTTATGCTGTCTCTAGCACTATTTCTAATAACACGGGGCGTTCTATAGAAATGTTGTTAGTAATTGTCGGTACTTATTTATTTATAAATTTGGTGATTTCTTTATTTATGAATTGGTTTAATCAGAAAGTTCAATTTAAATAATCAAAGGGGAGAGGCGAGAGGCGAGAGGGGCTAGGGGCTAGGGATGAAGTAATGAGTAATGAGTAATGAGTAATGAGTAATGAGTAACGATCGATCTTTGGTTTGGTTTAAGAAAAATTTATTTAATAGTTGGTACAATACTGCTTTAACTTTTATAAGTTTGTTATTTGTTTATTGGTTCTTGTCGGGACTAATTAATTGGTTGGTTACACAAGCTCAATGGACTGTAATAAACGCTAATTTAAGATTGTTTTTTGTCGGTCGTTATCCCGCTAAAGCTATTTGGCGACCTTGGATGAGCTTGGCAATTATTGTTAGTTTGAGTGGATTTACTTGGAGTATATTAGCGCGATCGAGTAGATTATTCGAACGCAAAAATATTGTTGTTTTTAGTATTATTGCTGCTATTTTTGTTGCCAGCATTCCAATTATTAGTATAAATTCAAGTATTTTATTAATAGGAATGTTGGGACTGTTTATCTTAGTAGCATTTTTTGGCAAACAACTAGGGAAAAAACTTTCTTGGCTATCCATTTTGTTAGCGCCAATTTGGTTAATTAGTTATTTTTTAGTTTACTGGCTGTTAACAGGAGGATTATTTTTAAGACCGACAGTTAGACTCGATAGCCTCAGCGGACTAATTTTAACTTTATTAATCGCTATTACCAGCATATTGCTTTGCTTTCCTTTCGGCGTATTGTTGGCTTTAGGTAGACAGAGTAAATTGCCAGTAATTAGTTGGCTCTCAACAGCTTATATCGAAATCTTGCGCGGTTTACCTTTGATTGGTATTTTATTTATGGCACAGGTAATGTTGCCATTAATTTTACCTCCTAATGTCAGACCCGATCGCGTCGTTCGAGCGATCGCAGGTTACACCCTATTTACCGCAGCTTATGTCGCCGAAAACGTGCGCGGTGGTTTGCAATCGATTCCTCGCGGACAAACAGAAGCAGCTAAAGCTTTAGGATTGAATACACCTCTAACATTACTTTTAGTGGTTCTTCCTCAAGCGATTAGGGCAGTGATTCCCAGTACGGTGGGACAGTTTATCAGTTTATTTAAAGATACTTCCTTACTGGCGCTAGTCGGTTTGACAGATTTGTTGGGAATCTCGCAATCGATTTTGGCTAATCCAAAATATTTAGGGAAGTATACAGAGGTTTATTTATTTATTGCTGTAATTTATTGGCTGGGTTGTTACTCGATGTCGTTGGCAAGTAAACGGTTGGAGAAACAATTAAACCAGTAAACGGGAAACGGAAAAAAGATGTAAATACATAGATGTATTTATGGGGATTTTTATAAAAGTTCAGTAAAATTGCTTAGTCAAGACTAGTGTTTTCACTTAGACACTGTAAAAATAAATTCATTATTTTTAAGAATATTAGTAAAATCACGTACAACAAATAAAAGTAACGTCGCTTATAACTTTTCAAAACATGTCATTGTCACAAATTTAGCTCGAAGTAGTTTTTAAAGATTCGCGCACAAAATTTACATCTTTTTTCAATCGAAAGTTATGGAAAACGGGAAATTAGCAAACTCAAAGACAGCTACATCGCGATCGAACGAGGAAATTGAGAAAGGAAAAAAATTTCAACAACAAGGACAACTATTAGAAGCAACAAATTGTTATCATCGCGCGCTCGAACTCAATCCTTTAGAAGTTGAAGCTTATCAATCATTGGCAGCAATCTTAAAGCAACAGGGTAATTTTAATGAAGCTGCTCTTTATTATCGCCAAGCACTAGAACTCAAACAATACTCTTCGGCGTTAGTTGTCTTAAACGATCGAGAAAAAGTTAGCGTACCAACGCCAACAACAAAGTTGAATCAACCTTTTTCTTTTCATTCCCTCGCAGACGATCGCCGTAAACTTCCAGCAGCAATTATTCAATTCAAACTCGAAAGCAAAAATTATTTAGTTTCTTTAGTTTTGTCGGAACGAAATAGTTTCGCTCCCCGCAGTAACGACGATATAAAAGAAGAGGTTCGGGTTTGCTTGCAACAAGCATTAACTGCTAACGAGGCAAAAAATTGGCATGAAGCAATTTTAGCTTGTCAGCAAGCACTCGAACTCGATCCCAAAGCCGCACAAGCATATAAAATTATGGGCAACGCTTTGCAAAGATCGGGCAAAGCAGCAGATGCGATGAACTGCTACAACAAAGCGATCGAGCTGCAACCAGACTTAGCTGAAGTATATGCAAGTATTGCCGCTCTGTACACACAACAGAAAAAATGGCCACAGGCGATCGAACACTATCAAAAAGCAATCCTCATCAATCCGAAACTGCCCGCTATCTACCGCAATTTGGCTAATGTTTGGCATCAAGTAGGAGAACCTCGTAAAGCCTTAGAATGCACATATCAGGCAGTAACCTTAGAACCAGAAAAAACTTTCTCCGAACAACAGTTGATTTTGGGCGATCGCCTACTCAAAATCGGGAAAATTAATCAGGCGATCGCTTACTACCGTCGCGCGATCGAAACAGATCCTCAGTTCGCACCTGCATATCAAAAAATAGCCGAACTTTTTGAAAAACATCAACATTGGCAACAAGCCACAGCTTATTATCGACGAGCGTTACAATTAAGCGAAGCCGAGCGAAAAGGAGATTTCAAAAGCAACGATCGCTTGTTTTCTTCTTCCAGCGAACCGATCGCATTACTACCCGATAGCGATGAGTTTAATTTGAGACAGTTAACTAGTATCAAACCAGTACAAAACTTACTCAACAGCAGAAATCAAAGCACACCGACAGATCGCCAAATTAAAAAATTGAAGCTCGATCGCGCCAAACCCGAACAGATACTTATCGATCGAATTAAAGAATATCTTGACAAGGTCGAGCAAAATCCCAATTCGGCTAGCCTTCGCGTTAATTTAGGCAATCTTTACGCCCAGCAAAAACGATGGGAAAAAGCTCTCGCTTGCTACGATTCGGCAATTCAAATAGATCCCAGTCTAGCCATTGCTCATCGTAACTTAGCCAAAGTATTACAGTATACTGGCAAACAACAAGAAGCAATTGAGTCTTTGTATCGAGCGCTCGAATTAGATCCCAAACTTGGCAATGCAGAAGAATATTTGCAGCTTGGACACAGTTTTCTTAAAAACGGCAAAAGTAAAACGGCGATCGCTTGCTATCGTCAAGCAATTAAAAACGCGCCTAAAATCATTGAAGCTTATCACTGTCTGGGCGAAATATTAATCGAGCAAGGACAACAGCAAGAGGCGATCGACTGTTATTATCTGGCGATCGAACAAAATCCTCAAGACGGAGAATCCTACCATCGTCTTGCTAAAACTTTAGTTGCCAATAACGAATCGATTCATGCTATCTCTTGCTATCGTCAAGCGATCGAACTTCAAGGCGATCGCTTTGAGTTTCACTACGAATTAGCAGAATTATTAACCAAACAAGCACGTTGGTATGAAGCAGTACGCTCTTACTATCAAGCGATCGAACTCAATCCCAATTTTCCTTGGGCGCACTATTATTTAGGTACTGTTTTACTCAAAATTAAACGCTGGAAAAAAGCAGCTAGCTCATTCAGCAAGGCGATCGAACTCAATCCCAATTTTCTTTGGTCTTATTATTATCTAGCCGAAGCTTTAATAGAATTGGAAGACTGGGATGGCGCGATCGCGATCTGTACTCGCGCACTTCAACACCAACCCGACTTTTTTGAAGCTTCTCACCAACTAAATCAAGCCCTAGCTCAAAAGTTAATTGCCAAAATTGAAGATTGATTAATTAATCTCTAGAATTAACGGCTGATTGGAAGCTCGATATAAATAGTCGCATGAACTAGCATTGACAAATTGAGTTTCGTCAATTTTGACAATTCCATATCCTTCGTGAATATGACCGAAAATATGAATTTGTGGTTTAATTTTTTTGACGATCGTTAAAAGTTCCTCGCATCCCACACAAATACCTTGTTTGAGACGATCTTTAATTTGATAGGGCGGCCCGTGAGTTATTAATACATCAGTATTAGTAGGAATGAGATTCCATTTTTGGCGTATTTCTTTTCCTTTGGGTAAATTGAATGCCCAGTTTTGATACCAGGGTTGCCACGGACTGCCATAAAATTTGATTCCTGAAATAGTAATTTCTTCGTCTTGAAGGTAAATACAATTAGATAGAATCTCGCGAGCAATTTTTGGTTTATTTTCAAAACACAAATCGTGATTGCCTGCAATTACTATTTTGTATTGTTGAGGAAGCGAACCGAGCCATTCATTAAAATCAGCTAACTCTGATAAATCTCCTTTACGCGTAATATCTCCTGCATGAATGAGAATGTCTCCATCGGGGATAGTTAAATGACGATGAAGTGCATGAGTATCGCTAATGGCGACGATTTTCACTTTAATAACCCTATATTTGACTTAATTAACCCAAATTCGAGTAATTGCAATAGTTTTTCTAAAAACGAAAATTCTATCTTAAACGATGTCATCTATTAAGCCTTTCGCTGAAAGTTTTTAGTTTTGGAGATTAAGTGGCTGTTAAACTTATTACTTATTACTTATTACTTAGCCCCTAATCCCTACGATGGCGCGATCGATGAATATTTCCAAACAAATTAGAAGTTGGCAGAAAATATCTAAGCTGCGTCGTTTTCTGATTATCGCGATCGCAACTATTGGATTTGTTTTATTCATTGTTTTTCCAGCGCTAACCCAACAACCAACTACCGTTACAGTTTTAATTCAAGCCTTAGAAGCGACGCAATGGCAACCTTTAATCGAAGAATTCAATCGAATTAATCGTGACATCAAACTAAAAGTCATCGAAGCGCCTAATGCTTCTAATGCTGTAGAAGATCTTTATACATCTTCCTTTCTTTTAGGTAATTCGCCTTACGATTTGGTTTACATGGATATTGTTTGGGTTCCTAAATTTGCGGCGGCGGGTTGGTTGTTACCATTGGACGATCGCATTAACAAACAGGAGTTGGGAGAGTATTTAAAAGGCGATATCAATGGAGGAATTTATCAAAACGAACTTTACCGCATTCCTTTGCGATCGGATGCGGGAATGCTTTATTACCGCAAAGATTTATTAGAAAAGGCAGGATATCAGCCACCCAATACTTATGAAGAATTGATTCAAATTTCTCAATCGATGCAGAAGCAAAAATTAGCAGATTGGGGTTATGTCTGGCAAGGCAAGCAATACGAAGGGATGGCGGCTATGTTTGCTGAAATTCTTAAAGGATCGGGAGGTTTTTGGATCGATCCGAAAACTGAAGAAGTTGGACTCGATCGCCCCGAAGCGATCGGCGGGATCGATTTTTTACGCAGTACGATCGAAAAGAAGATTTCTCCTGCTGGAGTAATTACCTATTCAGAACCAGAAACGCTAAGTTTATATCAGAGTGGCAATGCTGTTTTCTTGAGAAGTTGGCCTTATGTTTTCGGTGCGGCATCTGAACCAGAATCGGCGATCGCAGGAAAATTTGGGATTAAACCGATGGTACACGCCAAAGGACAAACTAGCGGTGCTTGTCAGGGAGGATGGGGATTGGGTATTTCTGCAACTAGCAAACATCCTGACGCAGCTTGGAAGGTAATCGAATTTATGAGTAGTGAAGCAGCGCAACGTAAATTCGTTTTAGCTACTGGTTATCTTCCCAGTCGTCGAGTTTTGTTTAACGATCCGCAAATTGTCTCGAAATACAGTCACTATCCCGAATTATTGGAAGTTGTTGAAAAATCCGTATTGCGTCCCCCGATCGCTCAATACGCCCAAGCTTCCGATATCTTACAGCGTTATTTGAGTGCTGCACTCACCAACAAAATGACTCCAGAAGCAGCCATGAAAGCAGCAGCAACAGAGACGAGAACTCTTTTAGGAAGGAAATAGGGGAATAGCTGGAGTCGCTGATACGCCCACACTTACAGCTTGCTTTAAGTGTGGGCGTATGCCACAGATAGTTTATGCGATCGAATCGGTATCTATAAAGCGAAAATTATTTTGACCCAGGTCGTCAATGTTAACATTTTTGAGAACAACGAAGCTTTGGTTGTTGCCAGTGCCGATCGAACCTAAGCCATTACCAAGATTTTGTCTCGAACCGATATAAGTATCAGAACCTGTTTGGAAAAAAGCAGATTGTAGACCTTGCGTCATAGCATATTCAAAGTCGTTGTACTGAGAAGTCGATTTTATTAAAGTTTGACTGAAATCAAATCTTAATTCAATAATGTCGTTTCTGACATCAAAGCCCTCGATAACATCAATGTTGGGTTTTTTCTCAGTAGTAGTAAGAATAACATTACCAAAGAAATCTTTAATTTCTTTAGATACTATCTCAGGTGCTTGGAAGGAATCATCTTTAGTAAAGACGAACACATCACGACCAAGATCGAAAGGTGTAACGGCTAAAGCAGTCAACTCATCGATCGCATTTGTAAAGACAGTAGCGTTACCGCCAATTAAAGTATCATTACCTTTGCCACCAAAGATAGTATCGCTACCCGTCCCACCTACAATAATGTCATCGCCATCATCACCTTTAAGAAGATCGCGATCGGCTTCCCCGTAAAGTAAATCTTTGCCAGTACCACCATAAAGCGAGTCTAAACCTTTACCACCAAAGAGAGTATCTTTGCCACCTAGTCCACTGAGAATGTTATTTTTGGTATCGCCAGTGAGTAGATCGTTATATTCTGACCCTTCTAGATTTTCGATACCTTTTAAAGTATCGTTTTGGGCATCTCCACCCGATCCTCTACCAGTTACTAAACTGACATTAACACCAGCAGATGAAGTGAAGTAAGAAGCTGTATCTCTACCAGTACCACCATCAAGATAATCGGCATCTTTACCACCAACTAAGAAGTCGTTTCCAGCTTCACCTTTGATAATGTCAAGACCATTGCCACCAAAGACGATATCGTCTCCACCTCTAGCTTCAATTACATCGTTACCACTCTCGGCAAAGATAATATTAGCTTGGCTATTACCGATGATAGTATCGTTGCCAGCAGAACCAGTGAAATTTTCAATGCTAATAAGTTTATCTTTCCCACCAAATCCGTCGATCGCTTCACCTTTTTCCAAATTAATATTGACTGAACCAGGATCGCGACGATAGCTAGCTGTATCGCTACCAGCACCACCATTTAAGGTATCATTGCCAGCGTTACCTACCAAAACATCATCACCAGCTAAAGCTTCAATTTTGTTATTAAATTCGTTGCCAATCAAAACGTCATCGAAGTTAGAACCAACAATGTTTTCTAGATTTTTGAGAGTGTCTACAGTATCGTAACCATCTTTAGCTTTTCCTTTTTCAATCTCAAATTTTGGTTCTGAATCGGTGGGAATGGGTTTGGAAGTCACGACACTAATATGTATGCCGCCTAATGAATTTTGATACTTTTTCTTTTCGTCGATGTTGACGATAACACCACTGACAGATAGGGAATAATCAACCGTATCTACGTTATTCCCACCATCAATGAAGTCGTTGCCAGCTTCACCGATGAGAGTGTCATTGCCATCGTCACCGAGTAAACTATCGTCGCCTTTACCGCCTGTTAGTAAGTCAGCTTCTGTACCTCCAGAGAGAGTATCATTGCCTTCACCACCATCGAGGTTATCCTTGCCTGAGTTGCCAAATAGAGAATCATCTCCCGTACCGCCAGCTAGAATGTCATCATCAGCGCCACCAGAAAGATTATCGTCATCATTGCCGCCATCGAGGTTATCCTTGCCTGAGTCGCCAACGAGAGAATCGTTACCTTGTTCGCCTCTAATAACGTCATCATCATTACCACCGAAAACAGTATCGTCTCCACCTCGGGCTTCAATTACATCGTTGCCATTTTTACCTGTAATGATATTGGCATTGACATCACCAATGATGCGATCGTTAAAATTAGAGCCAATGACATTTTCGATATTGGAAAGAGAATCTAGATTGCCAAAGCCATCATTAGCCCGATTGTTCTCTAGATCGACACTAACTGCACTGGGGTCATAAAGGTAGTTGACTGTATCACTACCAGCATCGCCACCATCTAAAGCATCATTGCCAGCATTTCCGATTAAAACATCGTCACCGAATCCGCCAGAGATAGAGTTATTTTGGTTGTTACCAATGAGAGTATCACTGGAGTTAGAACCAGTAATATTTTCCAGATTCTTCAGCGTGTCTCTAAAACCGTAGCCATCTAAAGCTTCGCCAGCACCAATACCGAAATCTGCGTAACCTCTAGTTTCATCAATGTTGACAAGAACTCTATTAGGAGACAGAGAATAATCAACTGTGTCTATACCTTCCCCACCGTCAATATTGTCATTGCCACTTCCAGCTTTAATATTGTCATTACCGCTTCCAGCTTCGATTTTATTATTTTGAGCGTCGCCAGTTATATTATCGTCAAAGGCAGAACCAATTACATTTTCAATGTTACAAAGCTGGTCAGTACCACCAAAACCATCTGTAGCTAGATTAGTAAGTAAATTAACGATAACTCCATTTGGAACGGTCACTCTACTTGGATCGTTTTTGTAGCTGACAGTATCAGTGCCAGCACCACCATCTATAGTGTCATTACCTTTGCCACTATTTAAAGTATCATTGCCATTCCCGCCAAAGAGAATATCATCATCCTCTCCACCATCTAAGAGATCTTCATTATTTCCGCCGTAGATAGTATCATTACCAGCTTCTCCGTTAACAATGTCATTTCCATTTCCACCATCAGCAAAATCTGCTCCGTCTCCAGCATCGATCGTATCAATTCCATCCCAACCATATAGTCTTTGGTTGATTGCACTTCCGTTCAACGTATTATCAGCACGAGTACCATAAATCCATCCGTTCGTGTTCATGTTCCATCCCATATCTTGGAACATAGCAAAAGCGATCGGACCTGGTTGATGCACTGCATCTGTTTTGTCCAATGAAAACGTCATCAAGTCATTAATAGTTCGATTGTAGCTTTGGTCGAGGTGGGAAATACTAGACCCTCCATTCCAAGGCTTAGGCGCATATAATGGGGCGTTCCCTCCGTTTGCTGCTACAGTCTTTGAACCATTAAAAAATACGTTACCGCTAGTTAACTGAGTTCCTAATTCGACAGAATTATTTTTAAATAAAGATGTATCGATCGGACTTTGACTTTTATCATTGACAACAAAGCGATCGAAGATAACTGGAGTACCATTATTACCCCAGCTACCCTTCTTATCTGCATTAAAATTAAACGAATCTGAAAAACCTAAACCATGACCAATTTCATGGAGAACTACAGAAACGAAATCGTACTGTCCAGTCGGTGTTTTACCGTCAGTACCATAGTACCAGGTGAAATCACTGTTAAATTTGACAGTAATATCACTTTTACCAGCAGATAAATCCTTACCAGCAAGTGAGTTGGCCAAGGCTGACGGATAATAGGTGTTTTTAACTGGGATACCAGAAAAGTCTTGGAAAAAAGTCGTTGGACTGGCAGAACCTAATGTCGTTGCAGCCAATTTCTTCCATTCGGCATCAATCTCAATCGGCACAGTCATTGGTGATACAATCAGAGTCTCCCAAATATCAACTGCATATTGGAAAGCAGCCCTAGCTTGAGGATTTGCATCGAATCCTTTGTACGTTACGTTAATTTTTGCTGTATGAGCTAACAAATTAGGATGTATTGTTTCTTTTAGTGAAAGGGATGCCGATCGCTCAATGCTAAAAGTTTTATTATCTAATGTGATATTTGCTGAATCATCATCAATTTTCAAACTTTGAAGTTGTTGTTCGCTTAAATTTACACCTCGAACCAAAGATGAAAAAATTGCCCCTTCATCTCCAGGTGCATCTGAGGAATTAATTCTTGAATCTACAAAATGCCCAATTTCTTCTAATAAAACATTAGTAATCGCTTGATGATTTAAAACATTATTAATTATGTATTCTTGTGATAAATAAATGGTATTGGTCTCTTTCGCAAAAGCACCATTTGCTCCATTTAATTCTTCTGAAGAACGGATTTCAATTGTTGGCAGTGAGTCAAAATTATTGCTCGACCATTGCCCAGTTAATTCATCGAGCTTTTCTGCATTAAAATTATTACCAAAAGCCTTATGAGCTATTGTCGATCGATTTTCACTACTAGAAAGAGATCTAAGAATATTTTTTGTATTTAAAAGTGCTTTTTCCAAAGCAAATTGACCGTTATTGCCCAATAAATCGTTGCCGATTAAAGATGTATTTTTAATCATTTGTAATTTGCTAAGATTTTTAATTGCTCTAGATGTATGAGCGATTAGTATCTAAGACAAATTTAAGGTCGATCTCAGGAAATATCCGTAAATTTACTTTGGTTTTTTTATAAAGTTACTACCGCTCGTTTTTCTATCTTTATAATCTAAAATATTGACGTAAATAGTTATTTTGAGAGTTTGAATATAAAGTTTTTAATAATACTTTTCTAGATATAAACACCTAAAAAAATCAAAAATGAATTTTTAATAAAGAGAAATATTTTTAAAATTTAGGGGATATCGGAGAAGTATTAGATCCCCCCTAGCCCCCCTTACCAAAGGTAGGGCTGTTTCATTCTCAAGATAAACGAGATAAAGTAAAGTGAGGACTCGATCGCGACCAAAAATGTCCACAAAAAACTTAGATAAAAGCTTAATTGACTATTTAAAAGATGTGCCAGATGAGCGTAATCCCAGTGGTAGGAGACATCCTTTATGGCTAATTTTACTGATAATCATTATGGGAATCAT
>JBOFLQ010000129.1:0-9855 GCA_051657945.1 Xenococcaceae cyanobacterium
CAGCCCCATTGTCTTTCTCGCATTTGGGTTCAAGACCCCCGCCAAACCAAAAGTTGGCGGTCTTCGATTGCTGGCGGGTCGGAATCCCACGGAAATCGATCCTTCTGCCCTCTGCCTCCTGCCTCCTGCCTTCTTCAAGCAAGTCATAAAAATCTACTTAAATCGAATTCTTCATCGTTCGATCGCGATGGTAATCTTTCTTGATTAATTATTAATAAAAGTCGTTCGGTATAATCTACTGTCCCTTTTAATTCATCTCTTAGTTTTTCTAATCCTCCGTTGGCATATTCTTCAAAAATCAACGATCGCTTATCTTCAGTATCTCTGTCATCGACTGCCAAAATTTTTAAATCTTGATTTTCATAAATTGCTAATAATTTAATTAGCCAATCGTAGCCGCGAGAAATGAAAATTTCTAAGCTGATTGGGGCTGGTTCTTTCGATATCTCTGCTAGAGGTAATCTCTTATTATATTTAGCTCCCAAACTAGCAGCAAAGGCGATCGCATCGGCATAAGTTTGAAATGCTCCAGTTGTTTCTTTTGTATTGACTAAACTTTTGACTAAATCGGCTTTGTCTTTGGCAATTTTAATTCTGTACATGGATATTTTAGCGAATAGGGATACTTTTGTATCCTGCTTCTTTTGAGAAAATTGGTAATGGACAAATTACAATTTTTCTCGCTTTAAATAAGGTTGCAGCACTTCTGGCACTGTAACTGTACCGTCTGGTTGTTGATAGTTTTCTAAAATTGCTGCCATAGTGCGCCCGATCGCCAAACCCGAACCATTTAAAGTATGAACGAATTGAGTTCCTTTTTTGCTAGCTTCTTTGCAACGAATATTAGCGCGACGTGCTTGAAAATCTTTAAAATTAGAACAGCTAGAAATTTCTCGATAAGTGTTAGCAGAAGGCAACCAAACTTCTAAGTCGTAACACTTAGCCGCACCAAAACCTAAGTCTCCCGTACATAATTCGATAACTCGATATGGTAATTTTAGTGCTTTTAAAATATCTTCCGCATTTTTGACAAGAGATTGATGTTCGTCCTCTGAGGTATCGGGATGAACGATTTTGACCAATTCTACTTTGTTAAATTGATGTAAGCGAATTAATCCTTTGGTGTCTCTGCCATAACTTCCTGCTTCTCGACGAAAACACGGAGTATAGGCACAATGATGAATCGGTAATTGAGTTGTTTCTAAAATGTCGCCGCGATACAGATTAGTTAAAGGGACTTCAGCAGTAGGAATTAACCAAAGATCGTCTAATTCGCATTTAAAACTTTCTTCAGCGAATTTTGGTAGTTGTCCCGTTCCTTTAAGCGAATCGCTGTTAACCAAGATTGGTGGGGTTACTTCTACATATCCTGCTGCTATTTGGCGATCGAGCATAAAATTAATTAATGCTCTCTCTAATGCCGCACCAGCACCAATTAAATTTACAAATCGACTTTGAGCGACTTTGACTGCTCGTTCGAAATCTAAAATACCTAGTTGTTTGCCAATTTCATCGTGAGGCAAAATGTTAGGATTTTGAGGTTTATATTCATCGCCCCAACGACGAACTTCAACATTTTCTTCTTCGTTTTTGCCAACAGGAGTTGATTCGCTAGGTAAATTAGGAATTTGCAAAAGAAGAATATCAACTTGCGTTTTGATTTGTTTTTCTTGAGGTTCGAGTTGACTTAACTTGTCTTTGATTTCATTACCTTCAGTTTTAAGGGCTTGAATTTCTTCTCCATTAGGATCGCTGCCCTTTTTTATTTTTTGACCGACTTGTTTGCCAATCTCATTACTACGGGCTTGTAGTTGAGAACGAATGGCTTCTAACTCTCTTTGCTGGCGATCGAGTTCTAAAATCGGTTTGAGGTTGTATTCGTTGCTAGTAGAACGACGATTGAGTAATTCTAGAGTTAAGTCTGGATTTTCGCGAATTTGTTTGAGGTCTAACACGGAGCTAAAAAGGGGATAGGGGATAGGGGTTAGGGGTTAGGGAACAGGGAGTAATGAGTAATGAGTAATGAGTAATGAGTAATGAATTTTTTACGTCACGACTTTTGAATGCGTGACTTTTGAATGCGTGACTTTGCCCGATGCCCATTGCCCTTTGCCCTCTGCCCCAATTACTATACAAATACTCGATGTTGCAGGGATGGCATTTGTTGTCTGACTTGTTTGAGACGCACTGGATTAATTTCTGCAACGGCGACACCAGGTTTTTCGCCAGCATCGGCTAAAATAACTCCCCAAGGGTCGATAATCATAGCGTGACCGTTGGTATATCGCCTTTCGTAGTGGTTGCCAGTTTGGGCGGGAGCGATAACGTAGCAAGTATTTTCGATCGCTCTAGCTTGAAGAAGTACTTGCCAGTGATCTTTGCCTGTATAAGCGGTAAAAGCGGCGGGAACAAAAAGAACGTCTGCACCTTTACTGGAGAGATGGCGATAAAGTTCTGGAAAGCGAACGTCGTAACAAATCGAAATTCCTAAATTACCTAAGCTTTCCGAATAATAAAGCGCTGGCAACTCTTTGCCTGCCATGACGGTGCTAGATTCTCGATAGGTGTTGCCATCGGGAACATCAACATCAAAAAGATGAACTTTTTGGTAGCGAACTAATTCATCTCCGTTTGAATTTAACAATAAGGCTGTGTTGTAAGCTTTTGTGCGATCGCCTTCAAAAGGAACGGGGAATCCGCCACCGAGAAGGGTAATTTGAAAACGCTGTGCCATTATTTTGAGAAACTTTTCTGTTTTAATGGCGATCGTTTCTGCTTGGGCAAGTTTATCTTCTTCTTTGCCAAGAAAAGCAAAATTTTCTGGCAGACTTACTAGTTCTGCACCTTGACGTACAGCCAGTTCGATTAATTCTTCTGCCTCGACTAGATTCTTTTCTAGGTCGGGGTTACTTGTCATTTGAATGGCGGCGGCAAGATAGGATTTCATCTGTTTAACGATCGAGCGTGCGTTCTATATATTATAAAAATTAAGGGATAAAAACTTACTTTAATCTATCCTATAGGAAAGGTGAGCTAAATTTAGCAGATTTTTGATGGTTTGTTGATTGCGCCTCGTTCATCGTTCATTGAGAAGGAGATATATATTATCTTGCTTACAATGAACGATGAACCGTGAACGATGAACTATGAAACATTTTATTACTGATGTCTTGGTTGTAGGTGGTGGTACTGGAGGTACGGCAGCAGCAATTCAGGCTGCCCGTTGTGGTGTTTCAACCATCTTAGTTAGCGAGTTTGCTCTCTTGGGAGGAATGCTGACGGCGGCAGGAGTTTCTGCCCCAGATGGAAATGAGTTAAAAGCTTGGCAAACTGGATTATGGGGACAGTTTTTACGAGAATTATCTAAAAAACAGACGGAAGGATTAGATAATTCTTGGGTGAGTATGTTTGCTTTCGATCCTCGCGTTGGTGCGGAAATTTTTGCTCGCTGGGCGCAACAGTTGCCGAACTTAAAGTGGATTAGCGGACAAACACCTTTAGAAGTTTTTAAAGTGGGCGATCGCATTACTAAAATAAGGTTTGAAGATTATTTAATTGAAGCAACAATTATTATTGACGGTACGGAATTGGGAGATTTACTCGCTTTAGGAGATATACCTCATCGTTGGGGTTGGGAATTACTTGCAGAATTTAACGAACCTAGCGCCCCCGAAACTGAAAATGATTTGACTAAAACATATCCAGTACAAGCGCCAACCTGGGTGTTTTTACTTCAAGATTATGGAAACTCAAAAGATGCGCCAGAAATTCCCCCTTCTCTTCCGCCCCTCCGCCCCTCCGCCCCTCTGCCCTACCTAGGTGCTTGGGATAATTACGGTGGGGAAAAATTTCTCAATTACGGCAGATTACCAGGTGGGCTATTTATGATTAATTGGCCGATCGCTGGTAATGATTATGGTGAAAAATTAGGACGTTTAATTGAATCTGAAACGGCTAAAGGAGAATTCTTAGAAGAAGCTTTTTGGCATAGTTATGATTTTGCTCGTTTTATTCAAACCGAATTAGGCGATCGCTATGGTTTGGCTGAAAATATTTTTCCTAAAAATAAAATTGCGACTTGCGTAGAGACGCGAAATTTCGCGTCTCTACATTCAAAAAATTTCGCGTCTCTACATTCAAAAAATTTCGCGTCTCTACATGCGAATTCTTTTGCTGTTCATCCCTATTATCGAGAAAGCCGACGCTTACAAGGTATGGTAACCATTACAGAATGGGATATTCTGCCAAAATCTCAAGCAAGTGTCGCGCCTTTACCAATGACAGCAGCAGGTAAAGTTAGTTCGATCGCGATCGGAAATTATGCTAACGATCATCATTATCCTGGCATAGATTTTCCCCTGCATCCAAAATCCATTCGTTGGGGTGGACGTTGGACGGGTACGCCTTTTACAATTCCCTACGGTGCTTTAGTATCGGTTTCGAGCGAAAACTTATTAGTTTGCGAAAAAAATATTTCGGTATCTCACATTGCTAATGGCAGCACTCGCTTACAGCCAGTGGTAACGAATATCGGACAGGCGGCTGGTATGGCGGCGGCTTTGTCTGTTAAATTGAATTGTCAGCCAAAAGATTTAGCGATCGATATTTTACAGGAAGCTTTACTATGCGATCGCGATGCACCAGCAGCAGTTATCCCTTTATTTAATTTACCTCCAGAACATCCCGATTGGCTGAAGTGGCAGCGTTACTATTTGGAGAATCCTGAAGATTATCCGATCGATGGTAATTGTCTTTGTCAAGATAATATTGCCAGTCCGATTGATGCCGATCGCACTTTCAACGGTATTTTTCAGCAACATGGAGAACAAGACTACAGTATTATTTTGACTGAGTCTGGTGAAACTTGGCAGTTAGTTACTCTAGATCCGAAGGTCGATCGGCAATTGCTTTCTTTAAAGGCGGGACAATCTATTTCTGGTTTGGGAAGATTTAATGCTTCGGGTAATTGGATAGTTGTCGAACGTCTCTAGAATATTTTTTCTACTTAAATGCGCTTAGAATTACAGTCCAATTAAGGAAATTCTAAGCGCATTTAAAAAAAAGTTTGAGAATTTAACTCAATAAATGGTTAAGCACCATCTACTGGAGAAAACATTCTCGTTTCCGCTAAGTATTGCCAAGCAACTCCTTCTGGATCTCTGCTTTGACTCCATTGGGGAAAATCGGGGTCAGATTTTTTTCTGCCGATCGTGCTGGGATTTATTTCCAAACGTTTGGCAAGATCTGATTGAATTAAAGGTTCGTAAGTTTTTGACTTCGCGGCAGTACTCTTCGCCGTTTCTGTTTTTTGTTCTTTTGTTTCGGTTTTTAATTCTTCCTCCTGTGGCGCAACGTTAATTTCTGGTATTGGTACTGGTACTTTTGTTTCAGCTACCGCTTTTTCTGGCGCTTTTGTTTCTTTTTGCAAATCGCGATCGCTACTAGATGGATCGAATGATGATTGCTTGGATCTTGCTGAGGTGCCGATCAATTCTGGTTGTTCGATTTCTGGTTTTGTGACTTTGGGTTGTTCTACGCTGAAAGGTGTTCCAGCGGGAAGGTGATGTTTTGGTTGTGGTTGTGAAATGGCTTTTTCTTCTGATGCTTTGACGAGAAAGTCGCTATCGTCAAAAATGCTGCCAAGAGAGGTGGCAGTGATAAAATAATACACTAAGCCTTTGTCTTGGACAATTTCGCGTTGTCCGCCATATTCTTCGGCTTTTCTGTCTAGGAATGCTTTGGCTTTTCCCCCAGAAAGATTGGCTTTAAGGGACAAATCTACAGGCGTAAGGCATCCCTGATTTTCTCTTAGGAGTTGGTTGAAATAGGGATTGACCTTTATACACGTTTGTTGCCATTGGTAGTTCTGCCAGATTTTCCAAGCCAAGCTGAAAATGGCGATCGCCAATAAAAGCGGCCAGAAACTATATAAAAAAACGACCGCAACAGCTAAGGGTAAAATCAGAATTAGAACGCCAGAAGAACCACTATCTACTACTTTTCCAGTCATATCTCTGGTTGATTTCTTCTTATGGATTTGGCAAACCTTACATATTCATAATTGCCAATTTTATGCCATGAAGGAATAATAATTGGCTGTGCCAGGTTAATGGCATCTAAGGTTAATACGAACAGTTTAGGCTGTTTTGAGGTTACTAGTTAAATCTAGACGCTTAAACATTACATCACGAGCGCAACTGACGAGGGAATCGTTAAGCTTTGTTAAAGAAATTTTGCTTTGGTACTTATTTTGTAGTGCTTTTTCGAGCAACCAGTCAGCGAGAAATGGATTTTTGGGTAATAATGGGCCATGGGAATAGGTGGCGATCGCGTTATGATAAAATGCTCCTTCTGTACCGTCTTCGCCATTGTTACCGTAACCCTTAATTACTTTTCCCAAGGGTTCTACATTGCCCAAAAAAGTACGACCGCCATGATTTTCAAAACCAACTATTACTGGTGTCGTTCCCATTACTGCTTTTAATTCTTCTGCTAAAGGAGAAGCGGTAATTTCAAAAATAACATTGCCAATACAACGCCTAGCATCTATACCTGGGTGTTTACTAACTAAGTCAAAGATACCCAAACCTTCGATTCTTTGTCCGAAAGCGGGTTCGTAGTAATGACCTAAAAGTTGGGGCGAACCGCAGGTAAATACACCAGGCGTACCTGCTTCGATTTTAGCTTTAATCGTATCTGCTTTTGCACCTTTTAAGTCGCGCATGACAATTTCTTGTTGTCTATCTTGCGCGCCACCGCCGACAATAATGTCAACGAATTCAAATTCGGAGGCATTGCTGTCGCGATCGAGTGGCACGATCGATACTTCAATTTCGCGCCAAGTAGCGCGACGTTGCAAACAGATAACGTTACCGCGATCGCCGTAGGTACTCATCAAAGTTGGATATAACCAACCAATTTTTAATTCCATTTTGTTCGTCAAGTTGATTGGCTCGAACCGATCTATTTTTAACTAAATAGCTGAATTCTATCAAAATATATTTAAATCGCAAGTCATCTTAATATAAAAAATTATCTTCGATCGTTATTTATTATGAGAAAAAACCAAGAAAAAATATGAATTATGTTAAATAATTTACAGATTAAAGTTGTTGCTTATAAATGCGAGTTTACTTCGATCGAAAAAATTCGTTATCTAGTTTTTCAAAAAGAACAAAATGTCGCACCAGAATTGGAATTTGATGGTAAAGACGAGCAAGCAAAGCATTTACTGGCTTATTTGAACGATGAAGCTGTCGGTACTTTGAGAATTAGAACTATAGATGACAAAACCGTCAAAATTGAAAGATTGGCTGTTTTACCAATTGCAAGAAGACAAGGAATTGGTAGAAATTTGATGGAGTATGCGCTAAATTTGGTTGCAAGTAGCAGCGATTGCCAAGTAATAATTCACGCTCAAGAATACATTGAGGAACTTTATTTAAAATTAGGATTCGAACAGGTAGGAAATCGTTTTGAAGAGGCGGGCATTCCTCATGTCAAAATGATCTATCGTAGGGGCGGGTTTAGAAGATAAGTTATCGGTTTCAATCGAAAAATCATCAACAAAACCCGCCCGTACAGGAGTCAAGAGTCAGATTTAGGGAAATAGTTTTAATTGGTAAACAAAAACAAGCAACTTAACTGGATTCAAGGGCTTTTTTGGTTGGGAATAATTTGGCTGTTGGGTGCTTTGGGCGATCGCTTGTGGTTTTGGTTCGATCGCTCTATTCCTGATTGGGATCGAGCCGATTATCTCAATGGTGCGATTAATTATTGGGAAGCACTACAAACACCTCAATGGTTCGATTCTGATTGGTGGCGCAGTCTTTGGCTTATATCTCCTAAAATTCCACCGCTTACTTATATTCTAACCGTTCCGTTTTTAAATAGTTTCGGGCTTAGCGAAGATGTAGCTACTTTAATTATGCTACTTTTTAGCGCCATATTGTTAGTTTCTGTCTACGGTATTGGAGTTAAATTATTTAGCGTATCGGTAGGCTTATGGGCGGCGGGATTGTGTCAGTTATTACCAGGTTTATATAAATATCGTTTGGAGTTTTTGCTCGATTATCCTCTCACTGCGATCGTCACTTTTAGTTTTTGGTTGTTAACTATTTGGAAATTTTCATTTAATCATAATCCTCGCATTTCAGGTCAGAGGGTAGAGACGCGAAAACGAAGTTCTTCTGAAAGAAGCAATTTCGCGTCTCTACTATACGCCGCATTATTTGGGCTTTCCTTGGGAATAGCTTTGATGTTAAAACAGACATCTCTATTTTTTTTGTTTTTGCCTTTGCTATGGGTATCGATCGAGTCAATATTGCGCCGTAATTGGATTGCTTTAATTCAGTTATTGATGGCTAATTGCATATCAGTTTTAGTAATTTTTCCTTGGTATCGAACCAATTGGTTATTAATGTTAACCTCTGGAAAAAGAGCGACAATTGATTCAGCGATCGCAGAAGGAGACCCAGCCCTTAATACTCTCGATGCTTGGACTTATTATGCTAAATTACTTCCAGAATTAATTTCTTTTCCCTTACTATTAGTTCCGCTCGTTGGATTAATTATTTATTTGGGAAAGATTGTTGTAGGAAAAAAGCAAATAGGCGATCGAAGAAACAGAAATATTTATTCAAACCTTTTATTTAACTCGACGAGCTGGTTATTAATTTTTCTCTTAGGTGGTTATTTTTTATCTTCTGCAAATATCAATAAAGACTATCGTTATATCTTACCTTTGTTGCCAGTTTTATCTTTATTTTTAGCCATTGGTTTATTTTCCTATCAAAATAATTGGAAAAAATATACAAGTTGGGGAACAGTAAGTTTTTCTTTATTAATAATGGTCTTTAATATTTTTCCTTTAGGAGAAATAACTATTTTAAAAAATCTCAGTCCCAACGGACAAAATTATCCTTATACTGGAAAAGAATTTCCCCATCAAGAAGTTGTTCGAGAAATAATTAATACCAGTCCTTATTTACGTTCTGTTCTTGGAGTTTTACCGTCAACGCCAGAAATAAACCAACATAATTTTTCTTTTTGGGGTAATATTTATCGATCGCAAGTAGCTGGTCGTCAGGTAGGAGTAAAAGAAAAACAAGTCGAACAAGACGCGCGATCGCTCGATTGGTTTTTAACTAAAACGGGCGTTCAAGGTTCGGTTCCCGAAGCACAAACAAAAATTGTCAAACGAGTCGAAGAAGGACAAGATTTTTACTTACAAAAAAGCTGGCAACTACCAGATAATAGTTTGCTCAAACTTTATCATCATCGACAGCCTTTAGTACAAGTAAAGCAATCGCAAAAACAACAGAATAAAGTCAAACTCGATCGCGTTATCGTACCAGAAAAAACACCCCCAGGCGTACCCATTCCCGTTACTTACTATTGGTCGGGAAATTGGCAACAATTACAATCTGGTTTGGTAATTTTAACTTGGGAGAAAAAACAATTCGTAGGGGAGGCGGTTGTGTCGAGGTTTCCTCGACACCTTGTCCGCCGTGCGAATGGCAATTCGCCCTTACCAAACGAATCACCCCAATCCTTAAATTCATTTTGGATTCACGATCGCGCGATCGGCATGGGTGCATTAAATTCTAGTCGTCTTAACAAAAAACAATTTAATGAAACATTTGAAGTTGTCGAAAACACGGCGATGTTTGCCGATGCCAAAGTTTTACCAGGGGAATATACTCTTAAGGCAACTTATCTCGATCGCAATACAAAAGAAACCTATCCAATTTCTGTACCCTCTGTAATTATTACGATCGATCCTTCAGCTACAGCATCACCAGCACCAGAATTAGATTTAGTCACTCAATTGAGAAATATTGCACCCAATTTAGC
>JBOFLQ010000130.1:0-5592 GCA_051657945.1 Xenococcaceae cyanobacterium
AGGTTACTTACCTCACTTTGATGGAACTCAAGTTATCATCTGTTAAGGATTAAAGTGCGAACTCTACCCTTTCAGGTTACTTAACAGAAGCCCTATATCCCTCCTCTGTTCGAGGATTTCATAGGAACGAATCGCACCCACCGCCGTAGAACGGCGGGGATTCTTGGTTCACAGACCAATCGTAACACCACAGGATTGCACGGCGCTTAAAGTGCGGAAGTCAATTCCGCACACGCTGCCTTTCCAATGATGCTAGAGGATCGGACTCCCCAAGCTTATAAGATCCCGTCTGCCCGACGGTACTTAAAGCGAGTTGCAAAATGTTGATACCAGCATTCACATCTCTATCCTCTACATATCCACAGTGCGGACAAACATGAGTTCTTGTAGATAGAGCCTTTTGTACTTTTTGACCGCAGCTAGAACAATTCTGACTTGTATTATGAGGTGGAACAGCGATTGCTAACTTCCCATACTTATAAGCAAAATAATCCAACCAACGGCGAAAAGTAGACCATCCTGCATCGCAGAGGGACTTAGCTAGTTTTCGATTTCTTACCATGTTTGGCACGTTTAAATCTTCATAGGCTACCAAATCGTTAGATTGGATATAGCGGAGTGCCACTCTTTTGACAAACTCGAATCGCTGCCTACTTACCTTTAAATGTGCCAAAGCATATCTAGTCCTGGCTTTGTGATAATTCTTTGATTGTGGCTTACCCAAACAAAATTTTTTAGACTTTTTCCGATTGAGACGGTTTAACTTCTTTTCTCCCTTGCGATAAAACCTTGGGTTAGGTTCGGTATTCCCTTGAGAGTCCGCTAGAAAATATTTAAGACCTAGATCGATTCCTACTGCGAGTTGAGAGGGAATTAAAGGTTTAACCGTTTCTCGCGGGTCTAATTGTACAGAAAACTGTACATAGTATCCGTCTGCACGACGCACAATCCTAACTCTTTTAATTTGGCTCAACTGATAAAACAATAAATCTCGTTTTCCTATCAGCTTTAAACGACCTATTCCTTTCTTGTCGGTGAAAGTGATATGTTTTCTGTTTTCTGATAGTTTCCAACCAGAGACTTTGTAAGGCGCGTCAATTCTGAGGTTACCTCAGAATTGCCTTGGCGCGCCGTACTCAACTGAACGATTATGTTTTTTAAATTTGGGATAGCCTTTTTTACCTTTAATTTGTTTTTTGCAGTTATCGTAAAAACGGTTAATTGCCTTTAAGACTCTCTCAATAGCTGTTTGACAAGCATGAGAGTTTAAATCGTCTACAAAAGCAAACTCTGCTCTTAAGGCGGTGTTGTATCTGAATAATTCAGTTTTTCCCACACCACGATTGTCCATCCAAAAACGAAGTGCTTTGTTCCGCACAAACTGATGGGTACGAACTGCTTCGTCTATAGCTAGCTTTTGATTGGGTTTAGGATTAACTTTGTACTCGTAGACAAACACTTTTGACACTATATAACTGAGTATCAAAAATTCTAATAACAGAAAATTTAGTTAAGACGCTCATCCGTCCTCCACTTCGTTAAAGGACGGGGCTTGTATCCCAGATCATTGGTTAAATAAATAGCGATCGGGTCGTTTACCGAATGGAATGTAACATAAGAAAGGCTCGCTCAATACGTCAGCATTCGTTGCTACAGAAATATTTAATGACTCTGGCAAATATGGAGGATGATATTCCCAACTAGAAAAGGGAAGAGCATTATTTTGAAAAGTTGTCGATCGCAAGCAAAAACCAAACGGACAATCGCCACGATTTCTATTTGCCCATCTTTCCCAAAGGTGAGTCGATCGGATTCGATCGGATTGTGCTTCTGTTGGATTGTTTACCCATAGCAATTCCAACATGAAGTTATCAAAAAAAAAGCGACGATTAGCTGTTCCCTGTCCGAGATGAATATTTGATGTCCCTTCAATCAATCCAAATGAAATCAGGCGATCGGCACAGAAAGCATCAAGATCGGTACACATAAAAATATGGTCGAGTTCGAATGTCATATTTAGTAGGGAATAGGGAATAGGGAATAGGGAGTAGGGAGTAGGGGCAATGCCTTGGGAAAAGCGCTCTTTGTAGGGAACGGACAGCTAAAGTAATCTTTTTGTTCGATCGCTCTATTGTCTTTCCACCCTAAAAAATACAATGGGATTGTCATTGACAATTCTTTCTTCTATCTTTTTCATGCCAATTCTTTCAGCTAGTTTTTGCGATTCAATGTTGGGGCGATCGCAGCTTGCTAAAAGATATGTAAAACCAAGTTCGTTGAAACTATACTCTAGTATTTTATTTGCCGCTTCCGTTGCATAACCCTTGCAGGTTGCTTGTGGCAGCAATGCATAAACTAACTGAGGCTGTATTTCCTCGAAGAAATACCACAAACCAACAAAACCAATTATTTCTCGAATGCGAAGCACTCCCTGCGGGAGATCGCTTTTTGTTTCGATAAACCAAAGACCAAATTTTTTTTCTGCAAAAAGTTTTTGACTCTCGATCGCCATTTCTTCAATTTGTTGCCATGAAAAAATTTGGTCATCGCACATATATTTTCTGACATAAAAATTGGTAAGGATAGCGTGTAGATTGTCGCGATCGCTTTTTAAAATTGGTTTTAATACTAATCTTTCAGTTTCAAGTAGTGACATTCTCCCTCAAAAATCTTTTTGTTGTCGAGCGTCGATTGCTAATCGTAACTTTCAACCTTAAAAAATAAGATGAAATTGTCATTATACAAGCAACAATAAATAACTTCGATCGCTGCTTGTCGATAAATTGTTTAGTTTTTACAAGAAAAGCATTTAGATTATATAATATTTACTTAAAAATCGAACGTAGTTTGACTTATTTAGCACTCTTGAAAATAGTATGCCAACGATAACAACTCGAAATAACAAATGAATAATCACCAATAATTTATCTAGGGAAAAATCGCTAAAAACGCTATCCTAGAAAAAAGTGCAGAAAATACTTCGTAATATAAAAATTGTTTTATGTTTGATGCTCTAGCCGAACGTTTAGATGATGCGTGGAAGAAACTGCGCGGACAGGACAAAATATCAAAATCTAATATTCAAGATGCCCTCAAAGAAGTGCGTCGCGCCTTGTTATCTGCGGATGTAAACCTTCAAGTAGTTCAAGCATTTATCACCGCAGTTGAGAAAAAAGCTTTAGGTTCGGAAGTTATTTCTGGTGTAAATCCAGGTCAGCAATTTATCAAAATTGTTTACGACGAATTAGTTAGATTAATGGGGGAAAGTAACGTTCCCCTAGCCCAAGCAGACAAAAATCCAACCGTTATCCTCATGGCTGGTTTGCAGGGTACTGGTAAAACTACCGCTACGGCAAAATTAGCCTTGTATTTACGCAAACAACAACGCAGTTGTTTGATGGTTGCTACCGACGTATATCGACCGGCGGCGATCGATCAATTAATTACTCTCGGTCAACAAACAGAAGTTCCTGTTTTTGAAATGGGTGCGGATGCCAACCCGGTAGATATTGCCAAGGCAGGTGTGGAAAAGGCAAAAGAAATGGGCGTTGATACCGTCATTATCGATACCGCAGGACGACTGCAAATTGACAAAGAAATGATGGGAGAATTGGCGCAAATAAAACAAGCAGTTCAACCCCATGATATTTTGCTAGTCGTCGATGCGATGACCGGTCAAGAAGCTGCCAATCTCACTCATACTTTTCACCAACAAATCGGTATTACTGGAGCGATCTTAACCAAATTAGATGGAGATACTCGCGGTGGTGCTGCCCTTTCAGTGCGTCAAATTTCGGGACAGCCGATCAAATTTGTGGGTGTGGGCGAAAAAGTTGAAGCGCTAGAACCATTTTATCCCGATCGCCTCGCTTCTCGAATTCTGAACATGGGGGATATTCTCACATTAGTCGAAAAAGCCCAAGAAGAACTCGACCTCGCCGATGTTGAGAAGATGCAATCGAAAATCATGGAGGCTAAGTTCGATTTTAATGACTTCCTCAAACAAATGCGATTGCTGAAAAACATGGGTTCGTTGGCTGGAGTTTTAAAAATGATTCCAGGTATGAACAAAATTAGCGGTGCTGACTTAGAAAAAGGAGAAAGTCAGCTTAAGCGCACCGAAACCATTATTAATTCAATGACCAAAGCAGAAAGAGCAGATCCCGATTTACTTTCCGGATCTCCCAGTCGTCGCCGTCGTATTGCCGAGGGTTGTGGAAAGAATATCACAGAAAAAGATGTTTCCAAACTCATACAAGATTTTACGCGCATGCGATCGATGATGCAGCAAATGGGGCGCGGTATGCCTGGAATGGGTGGTATGCCTGGAATGGGTGGCATGGGCGACATGTTTGGCGGTATGGGCGGCGGACAAGCAAAACCTGGCTTTCGGGGTTATCCTGGAGGTTCGAAACCCAAACAGAAAAAAGCTAAAAAGAAAAAAGGGTTTGGAACTTTGTAAATTTTGTTCATTGTTCATTGCTGAAACAGGGAACAGGCGTACCGTCAACAGAAAAAAACTCATTACTCATTACTCATTACTCATTACTCATTACTCATCCCTAATCCCTTGCCAATAACCAAATAACTAATCATCAAAAAATTAGACAAATCGATTACAATCATAAAGTAGATTTTTGAGGTAACATGGTAAAACTGCGTTTAAAACGTTACGGTAAAAAAAGAGAAACCAGCTATCGTATTGTCGCTATCAACAGCAGAAGCCGAAGAGATGGTATTGCGCTCGAAGAATTGGGTTTTTACAACCCTAGAACTGACGAAACTAGATTGAACGTACCCGCGATCGTCAAAAGGCTTCAAGAGGGCGCTCAACCCACAGAAACCGTAAAAAGCATCTTAAACAAAGCCAAAGTTTTCGAACAAATCAATGCCTAGGACAACAACTTTGTCTACGCACAATACAAATGCCAGTCCAGACTATGTAGGACTGGCGAAATTTCTACTCAAACCTTTTTTGGACGAACCAGATTCACTTTTGGTAGACTGCGAACAGTTAAATAGCAAACCGAAAATCTGGTTGCGTGTTTCATTTGAAGGAACCGATCGAGGAAAAGTATTTGGTCGCGGTGGACGCAACATTCATGCAATCAGGACAGTACTAGAAACCGCTGCAATTGCAGCAGGACAAGCTCTTTATCTAGACATCTATGGCGGGAACGATGACAGCAAGTCCTACCGAGAGTCTGACAATGAGACAGAAGGTTATGGTAGCGCCAGACGCAATTTTAATGGCAATCCGAGCGAAAACAAGCGTCGTTTTCGTGGTTCGAATAACGCCAAACCTTCATTTAAACCTCGTCAGTAGGGAATAGGGGAAAGTGTGCCGCGTAGCGAGTAGCAAGTAGCAAGTAGCGAGTGTGCCGCGTAAAAAGTAAATATTGGCTGTTAACTCATTACTTATTACTCATTACTCATTACTTATTACTCCTAATCCCTAACCCCTAATCCCTTTTAATTAGCTTTTAGTAGCAAATACGGCTTCGCGTTGGGTAATTTGGTTTTCTAGCTCGATTTGAACTGGTTTTACGTCCCAAATTTCCTCGCAATATTCGCGAATAGTTCGATCGCTGG
>JBOFLQ010000131.1:0-20550 GCA_051657945.1 Xenococcaceae cyanobacterium
GGAGCAAAATACGACAAACTAAGGCGAGGCGAGGTCAAAATAGCAGGGAAAGACGCGATCGTGAGAATTTTGTATAAAGCAACAAGACTATTGTTTGAGGAATTATGCAAAGAACTCTTGTAGAAATATCTCACGAGAAGAAAGAGGGGTTAGGGGTTAGGGAATAGAGAGTAGGGTGTGGGGGGGTGTGGGAGGTGTGGGGGGTGTGGGGAGTGTCGAGAAAAGTAGCAAGTAGCAAGTAGCAAGTGTGCCGCGTAAAAAGTAAAAAACGGCTGTTACCTTCTGCCCTCTGCCCTCTGCCCTCTGCCCTCTGCCCTCTGCCTTTTGCCCTCTGCCCTCTGCCCTCTGCCCTCTGCCTTTTGCCCTCTGCCCTCTGCCCTCTGCCCGGTGCAGCGTTGCCCTATTCCAATTTTCCTACTTTTAAGATCTTCTTTACACGACTATTGAGGAGATCGGGCTACCCTGAGAATAGAAAGATCTTTCACACAAGCACAGCGCTATGACACAACGAACCTTTGGCGTGATTGGTTTGGCAGTAATGGGAGAAAACCTTGCCCTCAACGTAGAAAGTCGAGGCTTCCCGATCGCCGTCTACAATCGCAGCGCCGATAAAACTAAAAAATTCATGGCGGAACGCGCCCAAAGCAAAGATGTAAAAGCCGCTTACTCCATAGAAGAATTCGTACAACTCCTCGAACGTCCTCGCAAAATCCTAGTGATGGTGAAGGCGGGGAAACCAGTTGATGCGGTTATCGACCAACTCAAACCGCTATTGGAAGAAGGAGATATGATTATCGATGGTGGTAACTCTCTTTATGCCGATACCGAAAGACGCACCAAAGAACTAGAACCCACTGGACTGGGATTTGTTGGTATGGGTGTCAGTGGTGGCGAAGAAGGCGCGCTGAATGGCCCTAGTTTGATGCCAGGAGGCACAGAATTCGCCTACAGGGATTTAGAGCCGATTCTGACCAAAATTGCCGCTCAAGTAGATGATGGCCCTTGTGTCACCTACATTGGGCCAGGTGGCGCGGGTCACTACGTTAAAATGGTACACAACGGCATTGAGTATGGCGACATGCAACTTATTGCCGAAGCTTACGATTTGCTAAAACATGGATTAGGACTCAATCACAAGGAATTGCACGAAGTTTTTGCCGAGTGGAATACAACCGATGAATTAAATTCATTCTTGATTGAAATTACTGCCGATATTTTTAAATTTATCGATCCATCTACCGAAAAACCATTGGTCGATATGATCCTTGACTCGGCAGGACAAAAAGGTACTGGACGCTGGACTGTAGTTGATGCCTTAGAATTGGGCGTACCCATTCCCACTATGTATGCGGCAGTAAATGCGCGGATTATGTCTTCCTATAAAGACGAACGTATTTCTGCTTCAAAGCAACTTACAGGGCCATCTGGTAAATACGAAGGTGATGCCAAGAAATTTATCAATATGGTCAGAGATGCTTTGTACTGCTCGAAAATGTGTTCCTATGCACAGGGCATGGCATTATTGAGCAAAGCTTCACAACAATTTAATTACAATTTAGATTTGGGTGAAACCGCTCGTATCTGGAAAGGTGGTTGTATTATCAGAGCGGGCTTTTTGAATAAGATTAAGAAGGCTTTTAGCGAAAATCCTGCTCTGCCAAATCTTTTACTCGCACCTGAATTCAAACAAACTATTCTAGATCGTCAAGATGCATGGCGAGAAGTTTTAGTAGCATCAAATCAGTTGGGAATTCCCGTTCCTGCCTTTAGTGCTTCTTTGGATTATTTTGATGCTTATCGGCGCGATCGCCTGCCTCAAAATCTCACTCAAGCACAGCGAGATTATTTTGGCGCACATACTTACGAACGCTTAGATAAACCAAGAGGTGAATTTTTCCACACCGAATGGATGGCTTCTTAACCAAATAATTTGTAATTCGTAATTCGTAATTACAATTAAGCGGTAGCTAGGGTGTAGGGGTGTAGGAAAAACAGCTAATTTTCTAGACCCCTGTACCCGCCCCGAAAGGGCATTAATGTATATCGATAATTGCTATGACTCATTTTGGTATTACTTGCCCTGCGGCGATCGGTCATCTCAATCCAATGTGCGCTTTAGGAAGAGAATTACAAAGACGCGGACATCAAGTGACTATTTTCGGAGTTCCTGAAATTCGCCAAAAAATAATTAACTCAAACTTAAACTTTTGGGAGATTGGCGAAACAGAATTTCCTGTGGGAAGCGTAGAAAATTTTTACCAAAAATTGGGAAACTTAAGCGGTTTGGCTGGACTGAGATTTACCGTAGCATACATCCAAAAAGAAGCAGCTATGTTGTTCGAGCGACTTCCAGACGCATTGAAGAGTGCCAAAATCGAAGTATTGCTTGTAGACCAAATTACCAGAGCAGGTGGAACGATCGCTGAATATTGCCAGCTTCCTTTCATAACTATTTGTAATGCTATGTTAGTTAATCGAGAAACTGGAGTTCCACCTTTTTTTACTAATTGGAATTATGTAGATGCTTGGTGGGCGCGTCTTCGGAATCAATTGGGAAACTCATTTGTAAATCGTACCACTCAACCCATTATCGATCTAATCGCGAAGCAGCGCCAACACTGGAATTTACCACCTCATTCCAACAGTGAAGATCTTTATTCCAAGCTGGCACAAATCTGCCAATTGCCAGCAGAATTTGATTTTCCTAGAGTTAAATTAGCTCCATGTTTTCATTACACTGGCTCGTTTCAAGATCCATCTCGACTAGAACCAATTTCCTCTGGCTCGATCGCTTTTCCTTTTGAGAAACTAACGAGTGAACCTCTAATTTATGCTTCTTTGGGAACGCTACAAAACCGCAAAATGGAAATTTTTCAACAAATTGCCCAATCTTGTCTCGACTTAAACAAACAGCTAGTTATTTCTTTAGGACAACCAGACAATCGCGATTCTCTGCCCAGTTTTCCTGGTTCGCCCATTGTAGTTAACTACGCACCCCATCAGCAATTAATCGACAGAGCCGATCTAGTGATTACTCATGCAGGAATGAATACTACCATAGGAGCGCTAAGTAGTGGAATACCATTAGTAGCAATTCCCATTACCAACGAACAACCAGGAATAGCAGCCCGCATAGCTTGGACGGGTGCGGGTGAAGTAATTCCACTCAAACAATTGAGCGTTTCTAGGTTACGTCAAACGATCGAAAAAGTATTGACCGAAAAATCTTACAAAAATAATGCAACTAGACTGCAAGAAGCAATTCGTCGCGCTGGCGGTGTAACCAAAGCCGCCGATATTATCGAGCGAGTTTTGCAGACAAATTAAAACTAAACTTTTAAGTGCGATCGCGAAGCCTGGGCAAAGCCCAATCGCCAGAAGTTAAAATAGGATAAAAAGCTTCGCTAAGAGTCGTGCTTCTTTTTTCTTATTTAAAAAACGCAGCATTAAAACGTTAAATTAAAAAATTGACTTTATAAATAGCGAATTTTATCATTATGCGAATTGCCAAAAATATCACCGAATTAATCGGTAGAACACCCCTAGTTCAGTTAAATCGAATCCCACAAGAAGAAGGCTGCTTGGCTCAAATTGTCATGAAGCTTGAAGGAATGAACCCTGCCGCCTCGGTCAAAGATAGAATTGGCACTAATATGATTAATGCCGCCGAGAAAGAAGGACATATTATTCCTGGTAAAACTATCTTAGTAGAACCAACCTCGGGAAATACTGGGATAGCTCTCGCGATGGCAGCAGCAGCTAAGGGTTACAAACTGATTTTGACCATGCCAGAAACCATGAGTCAAGAACGACGCGCCATGCTCAAAGCTTACGGCGCTCAATTGGAATTGACTCCAGGTACTGAAGGGATGAGCGGTTGCATTAGACGAGCGCAACAAATTGTCGAAAGTGTTCCCAACGCTTACATGTTGCAACAATTTAATAATCCAGCCAACCCAGAGATTCATAGATTGACTACTGCTGAGGAAATTTGGGCGGATACAGAAGGACAGGTAGATTTTTTAGTAGCGGGGATCGGTACGGGCGGTACGATTACAGGAGTAGCCGAAGTTATCAAAAAATATAAACCATCATTTCAGGCGATCGCCGTCGAACCTTCCTCCAGTCCTGTCTTATCTGGCGGAAAACCAGGCCCCCATAAGATTCAGGGCATCGGTGCGGGTTTCGTTCCTGAAGTTCTCAGAGTCGATTTAATTGACGAAGTAATTGCCGTTACCGATTCTGAAGCGATCGCTTACGGTCGTCGTTTGGCTCGATCTGAAGGTATTCTTTCGGGAATTTCCAGCGGTGCTAATTTATGTGCGGCGATTAAAGTTGCCAAACGTCCCGAAAACCAAGGCAAATTAATTGTTGTCATTCAACCGAGTTTTGGCGAACGTTATTTGAGTACACCTTTGTTTCAAGAGTTAGAATCGCCGTTGGTAAACGCGCTAAGATAATATGGTTTGACCAATTGACCAAAGAAATGGAATTCAAGTCCCGCTATGCCCGCGTAGCGGAGGGCGGCTTTTGTTGATTAGCAATATATTCTTTGATTTTTTCAAAAGATTGTAGCACTTAACATATTGTATGAAAGCTCGATACAACTACCGCATCTATCCTAAACCAAATCAGGTTATTGCCCTAGCTAAAGCTTTTGGGTGTAGCCGCGTGGTTTGGAACGACGCGCTAGCTTTGTATAAAGAGGCTTACGCAAAAGGAGAGAAACGTCCAAAATCTTTAGATAAAATTGTTATTACATCTGCCAAGAAAACAGAACAAAGAGCTTGGTTATCGGAAGTTTCTAATATTGTTTTGCAACAATCTTATAGAGACTTAGATGCAGCTTGGTCTAACTATTTCAACAGCTTAAAAGGAAAAAGAAAAGGTAAAAAAATAGGTTGTCCAAAATTCAAAAAGAAAGAAGCTAGACAAACAATTAGATTTAGAATTGGTGGTTTTACTGTTCATTCTTGCTCCGTTAAACTAGCCAAAATTGGACAGATTCCTGTAGTTTTTTCTAGACCTTTACCATCTGCACCAAGTTCAGTAACCATCATTAAAGATACTACTGGCAGATACTTTGCTTCTTTTGTTGTTGAGATCTCCTCGCCTGTTATACCTACAAATAATAACTCTATAGGTATCGATTTAGGATTAACTCATTTTGCTATTTTAAGTAGTGGTGAAAAAGTAGAAAATCCCAGATTTCACAAAACATTATTAAAGCGAATTAAAAAAGCCAATAGAAAACTATCTAAATGTCAGAAAGGATCGAATAGAAGAAAGAAAGCTAAGTTAAAACTAGCCAAGTTACACTCTAAAATCAAAGACTCCAGGGCAGATTTTTTTCATAAATTAACGACCAGATTAGTTAGCGAAAACCAAGCGCTAGCTGTTGAAGATCTAAACGTTTCTGGTTTGGTTAAAAATCGCAAGTTGTCGAGAGCTATTTCAGATGCTGGTTGGTATTCTTGGAGAGTATTACTTGATGCAAAATGCCAAAAATATAATAGACATTTTGTAGTAATTAATCGGTGGGAATCCACATCACAAAAATGTCATGTTTGCGGCAATTCTGGCGGTAAAAAAGAGTTGAATGTCAGGGAATGGCAATGTCTTTATTGTGGTGCAAACCATGATAGAGATATCAACGCAGCTTTAAATATTTTAGAGGTTGCCTTATCCGAGGAAACCTCGGATAAGCCACAGGCTTCCGTAGTCGCTGGTGGGCTATCAGAGACTCTAAACGGACGCGGGAGAGAGTGTAAGACCTCGGTTGAGGCTGTTCTCGTTGAACCGTCAACCTCCATTTAATTGGAATCTCCGTCGTTCGACGGCGGAGGGGATGTCAACAATTGTTTTCTCCCTTCGATTGGCAATTGGTTTTTAAGTTAGGTCGAGACTGGTGAATCACTATCAAACTTTGGAGATCGAGCGACAAGCTACTCAACAAGAAATCAAACAAGCGTATCGGCGTTTGGCTAAATGTTTTCATCCCGATGCTAATAACCAATTAGCCAACGATGAAAAAATCGTCGAGATTAATGCAGCTTACGAAATTCTCGGCGATCCGCAACGCCGTCGCCTGTACGATCGCAACTTGCGATCGGGATCTTCTGAAGATTCTTACAATTTCTACAACAAACGACAGCAAAGAACCGCTCAAGCACAAGATCGTTATAATCGCCACCGTCACAGCGCAAAAGATGCAGATGACCAGCAGTTGAGATGGCTCAAAGAAATTTATGTGCCAATTAATAAGGCGATCGGTCACATTCTCAATCCCCTTGAAGCTGAAATAGAAAATCTTTCTGCCGATCCTTTCGATGACGAGTTGATGTCTGTTTTTCAAGCTTATTTAGAAAATTGTCGCGATTATTTCGATCGCGCCCAACAAATTTTTGCTTCCCAACCCAACCCTGCCAATTGTGCTGCTGTTGCCGCTAGTGTGTATTACTGTCTCGATCGCGTTAGTGATGGTATCAAAGAATTAGAATGGTTTTCTTATAATTACGACGACCACTATCTTCATACAGGTACAGAATTATTTAGAATTGCTAGGCATTTGCGTCGCGAAGCTCGAGATTTGGTCAGACAAATAGCCTGACCTGTATAACTTGTATAACTTCCTTTGGGATAAGGCAGAAGTACGAAGGCAGAAGGCGCATATGTTAACAGCCTTATCTAGCTGATTGCTGGTTTTGACCGATAACTTGAATAGCACTCCCTTCTGCCCTCTGGAGGCGGAATTTTCGGAGGAAACCTCCGAAAAGTTTATCCGCCGTCCTCCTGCCTCCTGCCTTCTTTTAAGATTTTTTTAACTTTTATGACAGCTTTACCCTCAAGTTAGTTTATCCTTGAGAAAGGTAAGTTTACTTAACTTTACGTTTTTATGGATTGCATCATTAATCGCCGCGCTCAGTTCTCAGCAAGCCATCGATACTGGATGAGCGAACTGGATGAGGCAGAAAATCAACGGCTTTTTGGCGCTTGCAGTCGTTTCCCAGGACACGGACACAATTACGTTTTATTTGTTTCGATCGCTGGCGAACTGGATGAATATGGCATGGTGCAAAACCTATCCAACGTCAAACGAGTTATTAAAGAAGAAGTTACCAGCCAACTGGACTATGGTTATCTCAACGATGTTTGGCCCGAATTTCAACAAACTCTCCCAACTACAGAAAATATTGCTAGGGTAATTTGGCAGAGACTAGCACCCCATCTACCTATAGTAAACATTCAATTATTCGAGCATCCCGAACTCTGGGCAGAATATCAAGGAAACGGTATGGAAGCATCTTTAACGGTTAAAACTCATTTTAGTGCCGCTCATCGCCTCGCTTTACCTCAATTAAGCTTGGAACAAAATAGCGAAATATATGGTAAATGCGCTCGTACTAATGGTCACGGACATAATTATCATTTAGAAGTGTCTGTAGTGGGCGAAATTGATGCTCGTACTGGCATGATCGTAGATTTGGGTGCGCTACAGGAAGCGATCGATAATTTAGTTGTCGAACCATTCGACCACACTTTTCTCAATAAAGATATTCCCTACTTTGCCGAAGTAGTACCCACGGCTGAAAATATTGCACTACACATAGCGCAACTTCTGCAAGAACCTGTTCGCTCTCTTGGTGTTGAGTTGGATAAAATTAAATTAATTGAAAGCCCCAACAATTCTTGCGAAATTTTCTGTCGCAAACAGAGTAATAATGCTAATGCTAGCGATCGCCAGATACTAGCTTCTGTATGAAAGGCGATTTGGTCAGAAGGCTTCGATCGACAGCCAGATCTGCAATTTAAATGCATAACGGCTATATACTAAGTTGCTGTCAAAGAGTGGGTTAAAGATAATCGCGCAGAGGCGCAGAGGCGCAGAGGAAAAAAAGAGGAGTGTATCTCTTTGAGCGCAACTTATTATTAGTCAGCTTAGGGACGTTCTATGGAACTTCCCTACATTAATTTTACAAATTCGATATTTTTAATTGCGATCGAATTGAATTTTCCAGAGAGTTTGATTGACAGGCATAAACTCTTTTCTTGGTAGCGATCGAAATGCTTGCCAAAATTTAGCAGAAGGTTTGAATAAAAATAGATCTGAGTTGGTTTTGCGATCGATTTCTTTAACGACTTCCAAATCGACAGGAGAACTTAAAGGTAGTATGCGAACGTTTTCATTGAGTAAATAACTCAATGAAATTAAATTGCCTTTACCTAAAGAACCATCACCGCGATCGCTAATAACTATAGCAGATTGACTTTTATTAATTTCTTGGGCGGCGGCAGCATTAGAATAACTTACTCCTTTACACCACCAGGTATCGGCAAAAGCGCTGATACTACAAGAGATAATGCTACAAGTAAATAATAAAGCTAATCCCCATCTCCATAATTTTTGTTGTTTGTAGAAAGTAGTGGCGCTAGATGTTAGAAAATAAGCGACCGCTAATTGTACGCCTGGAAAACAGGAAATTAGATAGCGAGTTACGCTCGATCGTCTGCTAGCAATTAGTAAATCGGGAATAGCTAAAAGTAGGAAAGGAACAAAAATAAAAGTTAAAATAAAAAGTTTAGTTAGATTATTTTTTATTTTAGTAACTGTATAAATTGAGAAAATAATTAAAGCGATAAATGGCAATCTTAACAGATAATTGAGAATATTATCGCTGCTTAAATCTAGATCGAAAAATAGTGACGAAAAGCTTAAAATCCATTGTTTTACTAAATATAAAATATCTGTTTGTTTGGTCGCCCAGCTAGTTGCTTTAAAAGCTCGATCGGAATTAGTTTTTAATACATATAACCAAGGAATATAAAGAATAAAAGAGCCAGCGAGCGCTATAAATGCTCGAACTAATAATCTTTTATCTCCTCTGTCGAGGAGAAGGCAGAAGGCAGGAGGCAGAGGGCAGAAGGTTGATTTTTCGGTTGGAGACAAAGATCTTGCATCCCGATCGCCTTCGACCCCGCGAGGGTTTAAGACCCCCGCCAATTGGCAAGGCGGTTGTGGCGAATTGCATTCGCCACCTTGTCCGCCGAGGTCAGCGTTTGGCGGCGGGTTCAATTGAACGTTAACGCCAGTGTTTTCAAGCTTTGTATCCCACCTTTCAACCAAACCTTCTGCCTTCTGCCCTCTGCCCTCTGCCTTCTTTTGAATTTTAAATTTTTCGACAAACCAATAAATAATTATAAATACTGCATGACCGATCGAAGTTAAGCCAAAAAAAGGATGAGTATACAAACCAACTGCACAAGCCAAACTATAAAGAATCCAGTTAGTCCAACTAGATTTTTTAATAGCTTTTAGCAAAAAATAACTACTACCGATGACTACGGAAGTCAATAAACTATATTGTCTGGCTGTTTGAGCGAATAAAATATCGAAAGGAGATAAAGCTAAAAGCGCCGTCGCGATTGCCGCAATAGATTTAGAAGCAAATAATTCTTTTGCCAAACCATACATTAAAGGCAAAGAAAATAAACTCAACAATGCTGGTAAACTGCGGGATGCTGTCAGTGAACCGCCAAACATTTGCATCCAAACACGCGCGATCGAAAAATATAGAGGTGGATGTTGGGGATCTTCAGTAACTAAAGAAGAAATTGTCTCTGTGAGCGTACTTTTTGGTTTAATTTGTTGGAATTTTTGTAAATCTGCTGGTGCAATTAACTTGTTTTGAAAAATCGAGCGATCGATTTGTTGGGAAGTATAACCAGCCGCCCGAAAAGAAGTATAAACTTCATCAAACCAATAAACTTTGCGATCGATCTGGCTAAAGCGAAAAAATATACCCAGGATTAGAAGAATAATAATGAAAAAACGAAACACTTTTAAAAAATATTATTGGCGCTTTCATCATAAAATAAGAAGATAAAAATTTAGTTATTTGTAGGATCGATCTAAAAAAGCATCCCAACTACAATAAGGCGTTGCAAGCGAGACAAACATTTAATTAAGGTAGTAGTTTTGAGTGAAAAAATTAATTGTCGCCACGAGCAATCCTGGTAAATTGCTAGAAATGCAAGAATATCTCGTCGGTTTGAATTGGGAGTTACAATTAAAACCAAAAGAGTTAGAGATCGAAGAAACGGGTGCGACATTTATTGAAAATGCTTGTTTGAAAGCATCCCAAGTAGCTAAAGCGCTGGGTGAATGGGCGATCGCCGACGATTCAGGTTTAGCTGTAGATGCTCTAAATGGCGCTCCAGGTCTTTATTCTGCTCGTTATGGCATGTCCGATCGCGATCGCATTGCCAGACTATTAAAAGAACTAAATGGCATCGAAAATAGACGGGCAAAATTTGTCTGTGCTGTGGCGATCGCAGCGGCAAGCGGTTCGATCGTTTTGCAAACAGAAGGAATTTGTCAGGGAGAGATTTTAAGATCGCCTCAAGGTAGCGGTGGATTTGGTTACGATCCCATTTTTTACGTACCCGAATTCAAGCAAACTTTTGCTCAAATGTCACCAGAATTGAAGCGTCAAATCAGTCATCGCGGTAAAGCTTTTGAAGAATTGATACCCCAACTCAAAAAAATTTAAATTTATAACGCACGAATTTCGCCGATCTCTCCCTGAACTTCTCTATCCCCTATCCCCTATCCCCTATCCCCTGTTCCCTTTAAAAGTTGGTTAATGTCCATTGAATCGTCAGTGCCATTAACTCCATGACACAAAGAATAATTCCCCATCGATCGCAAGCTTCAGTATACAAACTCGCCAAACTGTTCGATCGCCCAACAAACCAACCGCGCATCACCCAAAAAACAACAGTCGCGATCGCGCCAAACAAAAACCAATCCGATCGCGATAATTGCCCCCAAAATAAGGCTATGGCGAAACTCAAGGCAAAACCCAAATGCATGATTGCCATAGTTTTCTCTCGCCAATAGTTGGTATTTAAAGCCATTAAAACTACAGCAATTCCCAAAGCAATTAATCTTGTTTCCGATCGCCATAAAGTTAAATATTGAACGAATGCTAAAGCAGCAAAACTATATGCCGATGCATAGATTCTTCTTTTACCACCGATCCGACTAGCGATCGCCGTTAATGTTAAAGGAATCAGCAGCCAAAATAAACCCCAATAACCAATGCGCGAGGGAACGAGATCGACAAACAAACTATAACTCAATCCCGTTAAAACAAATCCCAGATGCCAACAACTTCGATACCAAAATATCTTGAGGTGATTAGTTGTCGTGAAAAAATTAGCGATCGACCACCCGGCGATCGCCATCAATACTAATACACTTGCCCAAATTGTCTCAGATAAATTGGGATTCCACCAATCGATCGTGGCGCAAATAGTTAACAAACCGACAATCTCAGTCAGATAAACTAGAAAAAGTCTCAGGGGAAGACGATGTTGGGTTACATACGCCAGAACAATAGTCGAAAAAAATAAATTGAGCGATCGCCAAGTAGGATTATTTAAACTAACTAGAGTTAATATTATTCCCAACCCTAGCGCTATAGTTTCTCCAAAAGAAGCTAATTTGGTTTTTTCCCGACCATATAACCATTGGGTTAACCAAACCAAGAAAATCAGATAAGGAATGAGAGTAACACTGTAGACAGTGTAGGGATATTCTTGAGCGCGAGTTATTTCAACAGAAAACTCGATCGCATTTTGTCGAAACCAATCGGGAATTAATTTTGGAATTAAAAAATGTACTTGCAAACCGATCGCAAAAATCGCCAATAAATCTCGACGCAACCAATCGCGACATAATTTTTGCCAGTAAAAATGTAACGCCAAACCACTCACCGCAGTCGCTTGAATGGGGTAATTCTCTCCCAAAGAAACAAACCAACCCAGAAATAATAAAATCGCACCAATAATTTCTAGGATTCTGGTAGTGGGAGAAACAAGTTCTGAGTAATTACTATCCCCTATCCCCTGTTCCCTATCCCCTATCCCCTGTTCTCTATCCCCTATCCCCTGTTCCCTATTCCCTATTCCCTGTTGCAAAACCCATCCACAAAGTGCGATCGCCAAACCCAACTGTTCGATCGCAATACCTTCGACAAAAATTGCTCTCACTAACAAAACGAAGAGTGCAAAAATTGCGTAAATATTTCCTGTTTTTGGCTGAATTAAATGCGCTTCGTTCGAGCTAGTCTGAGGTGAGAAGAAAACCGCAGGCAATCGAATTAATAATGGAAAACGAATCACTAAAGTAGTTACCACTACACCCAAGTAAACAGCTAGTAAAGAAAAGTTTAAGAAACGCCATCCCCAATGCAAAAAACATAAACATAGAAAAGCTGACAGCGAATAATAACTCGATAATTTATCTCTTCTTTGTAACCAAATAATGCTGACTAGACTAATTGAAGCTAATGCTACCGTGAACCATTCCCCAAAATTGTGCCAAAGACCAAAACTATCGATCGCCCAAAAATTAACAGGCACTAATAACAAAGCGATCGTTTGAAGCGTTTGTGAAGTTAATTGTAAGTTTTCTTGTTTATTTGTCCAGTAACTAACAATCCAAAAAACCAATGTGTAAGTCCATAAAACTGCATATTGTCCAACGTTAGGAAACTTATCCCATTGGCTAGCAGCCAAAACACCAGAAGAAAGAATGACGAGAAAAACACCAAGAAATAACAACCAGCGAACGCTTAACTCATCCCTAAAAGCTTGCCAAACTCCAACGAGGACGTTGCTTTTTAATTTGGGGAAACTTTCTACTTCTGGCAATATTTCTTCTGAGGCAAAATCCTCAACAACAATCGCTTGTATTGGTAAAGGGCAGATTAAATAAACTTTACAAATTCTTAAAACTTGCTGGTCATTTATTAAACCTAAATTTACCCAAATATCTAAACCGCGCAAAAATTCAGGATGAGAAGCATTGACTTTTACTCGTACTAATAACTCTTCATCATTCATAAATCATAGTTTCTTGTTGGTAATTCTCGATTCTGAGTTCTCAAATATTCAGTAAGAAGCAATACCAAATTAACATTTAGCATTTAAAAATTAAGCGAACTCAACTGACTGTTTTCCTAATAGAAAATACGCAGAAAAATTCCATATATAGAGTTAGTTTGATAAAAATTAGCAGAAACTACACTATATGTGCGATTAAACTTGAGCTATAGTATAAACTCTGGTTATCTAAATAGTCTGAATCCAAAGTATATGCAACAGACCCTACTACAAGACATCACCACCGCGACAACACCTGTAAACATTGAAATTGAAGTAATTAGACGGGACGGTTCTAGAACTCCCCTCAACATTGCTAAAATTCGTACTGTAGTAGACTGGGCTTGTGCTGGATTAGATGTCAATTCGATCGAACTAGAAGCAGGATTGACAACCAGGCTTAAAGATGGTGTTACCACAAGAGAAATTCAAGAAAACCTAATTAACTGCGCTTTAGAAATGTGCAGTCCGAACGAACCAGACTGGCGCTACGTAGCAGGAAGGTTGCATATTTGGAGTCTTTGGAAAGATACTCAAGTTAGTCGGGGTTATGCTTATAGTGATTTTTCCCAAACGGTTAAATCGCAAGTCGATCGCCAAAGATATGACTCAAAAATCCTCACATATTCCCCAGAAGACTTACAAATTGCTGGTTCTTGGCTTAATGCCGATTGGGATATAGACTACGATTATGCTGGCGCGGTATTGCTAACCAAGCGCTATCTTTTACCCGACGAATTGCCCCAAGAAGCATATTTAACTTGTGCTTTATTGTTAGCA
Organism: Xenococcaceae cyanobacterium; assembly: GCA_051657945.1. Taxonomy (GTDB): domain Bacteria; phylum Cyanobacteriota; class Cyanobacteriia; order Cyanobacteriales; family Xenococcaceae; genus CAZJTL01. Next base: position 13,729 of record JBOFLQ010000131.1, read on the forward strand.
TTACCCGAAGCACCAGAAAACAGATTATTTTGGGCGAAAAAATTCTACCAAGCGATCGCCTCAAGAAAAATTTCCCTAGCTACTCCCATTTTGGCAAACTTGAGAGTTCCCAATGGTTCTTTAAGTAGCTGTTTCATAACTGCGATCGATGACAACTTAGAAAGCATTTATACCGAAATTACCAACACTGCCAGAATATCTAAAAACGGTGGTGGTGTCGGTGTAAACGTCAGTCGCATTCGCGCTACTGGTAGTTGGGTAATGGGTAAAACCAATGCTTCTGGTGGCGTTATTCCCTGGATTAAACTTCTCAACGACACTGCGATCGCAGTAAACCAAGGTGGAAGAAGGGCGGGCGCTGTTACCGTTGGCGTTGATATTTGGCATCTCGACGTTCCCGAATTTTTAGAGATGCAAACCGAAAACGGCGATCGCCGTCGCAAAGCTTATGATGTATTTCCACAGGTAATTATTTGCGACGAATTTATGCGTCGGGTTGATGCCAAACAAGATTGGACGCTTGTCGATCCTTACGAAGTAAGAATGAACTTAGGGATCGAACTCGCCGAATTATGGGGCGAAAAATTTGAAGCAGCTTATCAAGAAATTGAAGCAGCCCTTGGCACAACTTTGACTTTATACAAAAAAATAAGCGCCCGCGAACTATTTAAAGAAATAATGCGATCGCAGCTAGAAACGGGAATGCCCTATCTCGCTTTCAAAGATACGATCAATCGCGCCAACCCCAACCAGCATGAAGGAATGATACCAGGGGTCAACCTTTGCTGCGAGAGTTTCAGCAATGTCAAACCAGGAGTTGAAGCTCATACTTGTTTGGCAGCAGGCACAAAAGTTTTGACCGAAAAAGGCTGGAAAGCTATTGAAGAATGTGATGGCGAAAGAGTATTAGTACCTTTTCAATCCGATCGAGACTTTACACCAGTTTATCATTTTGAAACTGCAAAACTTATTGATAATGGTGTTAAAGATGTCTATCGTCTGAAGCTAAAAAATGGACGCACCATTGAAGCAACAGGAAATCATCAATTTTTAGCCAGATACGGCTCTCAAAATCGTCATCGTCAATGGCTAACTTTAGATGAGATTAAGGTAGGCGATCGATTGGAAATTCAAGTTCCCGAATGGTCTTTACCAGAATTTTATAGCGTTTCTCGCAATCTTAGCGATGCAGCGATCGGCTGGTTGATTGGAGATGGCTGGATTTTAGACAAATCGATCGGTGTTTGTTTCGGATCTCATGAAACCCTAGCTGTTGAAAAAGTAGTCGCAGAAATGGCAAGAATTCATGAGGCTACTATTTACCATTTCAGTGCCATTCAAAAGGGAATATCATCTATTCGCATTGACAAACGAACTGGTGTTAAATCATGGGTAACGAATAAACAATCCTTCCGCGAATATCTTAGCCAAGAATATGGATTGACAGCAGGAAAAGGGGCAACGAAAAAGCTAAGTAATTTAATTAAATCTCTACCAGCAGATCGATTAGCAAGTATTCTGAGTGGATTATTTAGTGCTGATGGATGCATTCAAAATCCTTCTCATCCAAGAAACTTTCCTGTCGTTCAACTATCTAGTGCGAGTCTCGAACTTTTAAATGATGTCCGAGAATGTCTTGCTTGCTTTGGCATTCCCTCAACAGTTGCCTATTATTATTTGTCCGATCGAGGACGTTCTCAGGGTAATTTAAATATTTCAGGTTGGGCAGTAGAACGTTTCATGGAAGCGATCGGCTTCGATCTCTGTCCCGATAAAACCAATAAATACGATCGAGTCAAACGTTCTAGAAAAACGGAAAAACAAACATACAGAAGAACTTCAGAAGTAGTTTCGATTGAATATATTGGCGAAGCACAAGTTTACGATTTAAACATTCCTAACGGTCATCATTTTATTGCCGAAGGAATTATCGTTCACAATTGCAATCTCGTTTCTTTAAATCTCGCCAACATAGACGAAACCGAAATTTCTCATCTATCTCAAACCGCAGTCAGAATTCTCGACAACACGATCGATCTAACTACAACACCATTTGCTGCTAGCAAAACTCATAACGATAAATATCGTACTATCGGTATTGGTTGTATGGGTTTAGCCGATTGGTTGGCGAAAAATCGTCTTTCCTACGAACATTTGTCAGAAATTAGCTATTTATTTGAAGAAATCGGCTACTGGTGTACTCATGCTTCCATGGAATTAGCCAAAGAACGAGGTGCTTATCCAGCTTTTCCTGGTAGCGAATGGAGTAAAGGTAATTTAATTGGTGCTAAACCTGTAGAATGGTTTTTGGCAAACGCTCATAATAAAGAACGCTGGCAAAAATTATCAGAAGATGTTCGACTTTATGGTATTCGCAACTCGCATATTACCGCGATCGCGCCCAATACTTCATCTTCCCTAGTTCAAGGTTGTACCGCCAGTATTTTACCCGTTTACAGTAAATTCTTTTACGACAAATGGGCAAAAGGTACAGTCCCGATCGCCCCACCATTCATCAACGAATATTTTTGGTTTTATCCTGAAAACAAAACCCTCGACCAAAAGAAAGTTGTTAAAGCTGTTGCAACGATGCAGCAATGGATCGATACGGGGATTTCGATGGAGTTACTATTCAACCTCAATCAAGGTGTATACTTTCCCAACTCTCCCGATCGATCGATTAAAGCTATAGATATCTTTGAAACACTGATGATGGCTTGGCAAGAAGGTTGTAAAGCCGTGTACTATATTCGTACAGTACAAAAGGACGATTTCAAAGATAGCGAAGAAGGTTGTGTCGCTTGCGCCAACTAATTAGAGAACGGGGAATGGGCAAAGGGCATTGGGCATTGGTTCATTGCAATCACTTCCCTGTTGCAAGAGTGCCTATTCCCTGTTGCCTATTCCCTGTTTCCTTCATAAAATACCTATGACCAATAAATCATCTACCACAATGACATTTAACCCCATCTTTAATCCAGGTGGGGACGATCGAATCGAAAACCGTTCGATTTGGTTTGGTAATACTACTAATTTGATGCAACTCAATGATGTTCGCTATACCTGGGCGATCGGCTTGTATCAACAAATGCGTGAAAATTTCTGGATTCCGCAGAAGCTAGACATAACCCAAGATGTAACCGATTACTGGAATTTAACCCCAGATGAAAGAAGGGCTTACGATGGCATTCTCAGTTATTTAACTTTTCTCGATTCGGTACAAACTTGTAACATTCCTCATCTTAAAAGTAGTGTTACTGCGCCAGAAGTAAGTCTGTGTATGGCAGAACAAATTTCTCAAGAAGGAATGCACAACCAATCGTATCAATATATTATTGAGAGTGTTATTCCTAGCGATCGCCGCACGGCGGTTTATGATTTTTGGCGTACCGATAAAGTTTTAGCCGATCGCTGTGAATTTATTGCCAGACTCTATCAAAACTATATTGATAGTCCTACTTCAGAAAATTATTTTGTCGCTATTCTTGCAGATTATTTGTTAGAAGGACTTTATTTCTACAATGGATTTATCTATTTTTACAATCTTGCTTCCAGAATGCTCATGCCAGGAAGCGCAGATATTTTCAAAATGATCAACCGTTAACTTGTAGCGGCTTTTGTCAGTAATGGCAATCGAAAACCCCTTGAATTCAGGGGAAGTCTCAATGAGACAATCCTGATCCAAGCTGTGAGACGACCTTTCTCATGTGAAAATAGAACAAAAAGTTTGAAAATAACATGGAAAGCAAGCACCCAATCTTACCTTATTTTGTGTCGGATACTGGTAATATCAAAAAAATTAAAGGTAACGGATATAAAGTCCAAACCAGAAGTAAATTTGGATATCATCAAATTTCATACGGATACAAAACATACTTGGTGCATCGTGTGGTCTGGGAGGCGTTTAATGGGGTGATTCCCAAAGGAATGCAAATCAATCACATTGACGGTAACAAATCTAATAACTACCTCTTCAATCTTGAGCTTGTTACTCCTGCTGACAATATGAAGCACGCAGTAAAAATAGGATTAAAGGACGGGAAAAATGCAGAAGACAACTCTATGGCAAAACTAACCAACAATCAATATTATGAACTTATTCATAAAATTGTAAATGGTGCAACTAACAAAGAAATTGCCAATGAATATCAACTACATCCGCGATATGTTTCTTTAATCCGTCATAAAAAGCGACTGCGTAATATTTGGGAAAAATATTCTCAAGAGAGTGGTATTTCTTCAGCATCTAAAAGTTCTGGATTAAATAGCAAAATTCCTGTTGAAATAAGAGTTGAAATAATTAAAAAACTACCTTATTTCAAAAATAAGGAATTAGCTCAAGAAATCAATGTAGATTGTTCTGTTATTAGTCAAGTAAGGCATAAAAAAGCGTGGGCAGATGCTTGGAATATCGTTAATACAGAAGGAGCAACGACCATCCAGTAATGGAGTAGAGTCAAGCGACTCGAAGCGGGGGGAATCCTTAACAGGATTATGATATGGTCTGTTCTAATAGGTGACTATTAGCGGTTCAAAAGCGAACGGACGAGGAGTAGCGAACCTCGTCGAACACAAAGGATGAATTAAGTCACGTCCGTTTGTATCAAAAATTAATTCCCGAAGCGATGCGAGTATTTCCTCACTCGATCGATCTGGTTTACGAAATGTTCGACACTGCCGTTCGACACGAATGTCGTTGGACAAATCATATCGTTGGTAATAATATTTTGGGAATTACCGAAACGAGTACCGAACAATATACAAAATATCTGGCTAATTTAAGATTGCGATCGATCGGTTTAGAGCCTCTTTATACTGAAGAAAAATATAGTAAAAGTCCTTACAGACATTTAGAACGTTTTTCCGATACCAAAAAAGCAGGACATACTAAAGCAAACTTTTTTGAAGCTAGTGTTACCAGTTACGTCATGTCCTCTGGTGTTAGCGGCTGGGAAGAAATTTAGAAAAATTTCTTTCTAAATGTCATACTCGATCGCAACCAATTCTGCTGAGGCAAACTAGTTTGCCATACGCAGTTTTACAACCAAGCGGCGATCGGGTTCTTGTCCTCGACTTTCTGTGTCTAAATCGTCAGCATCTTTGAGGAAAGTATGAATTTGTCTTCTTTCTGCTGAAGATAGGGATTCGAGCGCAATTTCTTTACCTGTCTCTCTGACTTTTTGTGCTACATCACGAGCCAGTTCGAAGAGTTCTCGATAGCGACGAACGCGATAGCCATCTATTTCTATGTTAAAAGATCCTTGCAGCTTTTCTTCAACATTAATATTTAGCAAAGTATTCGCCAAATATTGAATAGCATCGATATGTTCGCCGCGATCGCCGATTAAAATTTGTATTTGTTCGGGAGTCAAATTACTTTCATCGATGGTAAGCCAGCAAGAAGATGGTTCGTTTTGCAATTCTTCAAGCTCGATATCTGTTGTGGTTACGATCGCAGGAACGTTCATAAGATTTAAAAGTTCCTCTAACCACTGTTTTCCTCTTTCGATTTGCTGCTCGATCATAGTAATTAGTAATTAATAGACAAACAAATAACCAATGGCTACTAACCATTGGTTATTTGTATCTATCTTAGTTTAAGCTCAACCAGAAGGTTTTTCTTTCTTTTTACCAGAACCTTTAGGTTCGAAGGGAAGCGATTGTCTGCCTTTTTCTGCTTTTTCCTGTTCCGCCACCATCTTCTGTAAGTTTTCTGGTAACGGTTCTTTCATTAAAATAAAAGTTTGCAAGGTTTGAAATATGTTGGCAATCAACATATACATCAATACCCCAGCAGGTAAAGGGAAAAACAGAAACATACCGCTGAAGATAATCGGTGTAATTTGATTGACAGTTTGTTGTTGTTTGGCACTCGAATCGGAACTAGATGAAGTACCAGCACCAGTCAGTTGTTGACTGAGATACAAACTGAGTCCGAAACAAATTACCATTCCCAAAATGTCCCAGTTAATCGTGCCATCTGGGTTAGTAGCACCGACACGCCCCAAGGCTGTGATAAAGAGGAATCCTTTATCGGCTGCGATACCTGGAATAGTTCCTTGAATGGTTGCTTCTCCAGGTTCGAGGGCTTCGATCGAACCGTCTTCGTTAATTTTGAGACGTTCCGCTCCTTTAGTTATCGAAAATCTCGGCTGAATATGGCTTTCGGCATCTTCGGCAACTAATTTTTCAAATGACTTACCGTCGGGGGTTTGAAAATCAAGCTTGACTTTATCCCCAACTGCCAACTTGTCGCCACCTGGAAGCAAAGCCGCGATCGGATAGTGAACGCCATCACTCAAATAAATGTTTTGTGGCTTCGTAGCAAATGGTTGGGGTTGAACCCGCTCGATTTGTTCTTGAGGTAAAATTTGTACGTTAATTGGGTAGTTGACATCCGAAAACGGCGAGCCTCTGAGGGTAGCAAACAGAGCAAACAGAATTGGCATTTGTAAAAGCAATGGCAAACATCCTGCAAGGGGATTGCCAAACTCTTGCATTACTTTTCCCATTTCCTCCCTTTGTTTGTCAGGGTCGTTTGCATAGCGTTTTTGAATTTCCTCTTGCCTTTCCTTCATCAGCGGTTGAGTAATTCGCATCTTTCTCATGTTGCGAATTTGACCAGCACTAAGGGGGAATACGGCAAAACGAACAATTAATGTAAGGGCAATAATTGCCAAACCATAGCTAGGCACAATCCCGTAGAAAAAGTCCAGGATTGGCAGCATTATGTTATTGGATATAAATCCGACACCAAAATCCATTCGTCTGTAGCTTAGCCTTTTAGCTCTAATGTTTCTTTTGTCTAATTTATCTTATTCT
>JBOFLQ010000132.1:0-2632 GCA_051657945.1 Xenococcaceae cyanobacterium
GTCATATTGTACAGACCGATCGCAAATTCTTCGCCACCCCAACGTGCGATTACATCCTCTCCCCTAAAAGTACGGTTGAGAAGTTTGCCCATTTGTCTGAGGACGATATCTCCTGCTTCGTGACCGTATAAATCGTTAATATTTTTAAAATGGTCTAAATCGAGCAGCATAAAGCAAAAAAGCTGATTTTGACGTTTGGCGAGGTTGAGCATTCTCGTCAGTTGTTTGATTGCTTTACGGCGATTGCTGACACCTGTCAGTGCATCTATTTCTGAAATTTGACGGCGATAACGATCGCGATCGAGTCGGTTGATAATGCGTGCGACTAATTCTGGGCCGATAATTGGTTTCTGCACGTAATCGTCAGCACCTACGGCAAAAACGCTTTGAATGGTTTGGGAATCTTGACTGGTTGAGAGAGACAAAACGGGAATTTCGTGCCAGCGCGGATCGTTTCGCACCACCTGGCACAGTTCGATCCCGCTCAAGCTAGGCATGTCTACATCTAAAATCAACATATCGGGATTGCTTGTTTCCAGAGTATCCCAAAACTGCTGGGGATCTTCGAGTAAGGTTAATTCACAGCCCCAGGGTTCGAGTAAGGAACGAATCGAATCTAAAGTTTCGGGATCGTCGTCAACTACCAATACTTTAGAATCGGGAAGGCTAGATTTTTGCAAGACTTGGACGATAGCCTCGATCGCATCACCAGCGGCGATCGGTTTTTGCAAAAACCCTTTACCCCCCAAACGAGCGACTTTAACGCGATCGGCAAAACTTTCTTTAGCAGTAAAGACGACAACGGGAATGTTCGACTTAAGAGAAGATAATTCTTGCAGCAACTCAAAGCCACTTTCTTTCGAGCTGGGAAAAGATAAATCTAACAAGATAGCATGAGGTAATTCGCGATCGAGAATTTCTCTAGCTTGAGAGAGATTGTGAGCGACTTCTACTTTAAATCCAGAACCTTTAGCTTCTATTTCTAGCGCTTCGACTAAAGCAAAATCGTCGTCAACAATCAACAATCTCGCGTCGCTATCGGAGATTTTTGATTTTATTTGCGGTTTGGCAAGTTGAGATTGCTGATTTTTTATTTCGGTAATAGGTAGCTTGCAAACGCTTGTTGTTTTGTGTAATGAAGTAATCAATGTTATTAAATCTTTTTGTGTGTGCGAAGTCAATTGTTCCCAGGAATGCAGATTCTTTTCAATTTTTCGAAATTGCTCAGAAATCTCCCACAGCCCAAAACTACCTAAAGAACCAGCCAAAGTATGAGCTAGTCCGAGCGCAACCGCTCTCGACTCATCATCGCCATTATTCACTGATAATTTCTTGACGTTCTCTATCAAAAGTTCGATTTTTTCTAAATATTTTGTGCGATGTTTTTGCCAAATACCTTCTAAACTTGAGGAAACAGAGGACAAGTTTGGTTCTGGAGTTACTATTGAGACTGCCGGCTCGATTTGTTTGCCATTACTGTCATTCTCTTTTTTGAGTCTGTAGCCCAAACCATAAATTGTTTCAATTAGATCGGACGTTGCGCCAGTTGCTTTTATTTTTTGCCGCAAACCTTTAATTTGAGTTCTGACGGCATTAATTGAAGGAGATTCTTCTAATGCCCAGAGGCGATCGATTAGGGCATTTTGACTGAAAATACGATGTGGGTTGCGTAAAAATAATTCTAAAATAGAATATTCTTTCGCGGTTAATTTTAGTTGCTGTTGTTTGTAGCTAACTTGACAGCTATTGGGATCGAGTGTCAAATTATCCCAACTGACAATTGGCATCTGTGAATCTTGACCGCGACGCATCAAGGCTCTAATTCGCGCTAATAATTCTTGCAAATCGAAAGGTTTGACTAAGTAATCGTCTGCGCCAGCGTCCAATCCTTTAACTTTATTGGCAATTTCGTCTTTGGCGGTCAATAACAAAACGGGAGTGCGATCGCCCATTTTTCTCAATGTTTGACAAAAGTCAATGCCATTTAGTTTGGGCAACATCAAATCTAGCAAAATTAAATCGTATTCAAAAGCTTCTGCTAAATCTAATCCGGCACAACCATCAGTTGCTGAATCAACTACATAATTTTGTCGTTCGATTAAAGTTTTTTTAATTAGGTCTGCCAGACTTTCATCGTCTTCTACTAGCAGAATCCTCATGATTCTATTGTCCTGTTGCCAAAGAGATTTTTTGAGATCGTTCCCATCTTAACGCGTCTTTATTGCCTAAAATTGTTAAGAAATTACAGATAGTTCGATCGATGTTTGGAGCAGCGATCGCAATGACCGCAATGAAAATTAGATGCTTGTTTTTGAAAACCAAAAGCTTTTAATAAATATTGCCAACGACATTGTTTGCTAAATAAATAATGCCTCATTTGTTCTTCTAATTGCTGCTGTCTCGAATACAATTGGTCAAAAGAATTCACAGCTAAACTGTCTCTACAATAATGAAAAGGATTTTGCCAAGTCAAACAAGCAACGCTGTGTAACAATGCCAAGCTAATTTCTGCATCTGGAAATTTTTTAATAATTGTTTCCAAATCGCCTTGAAGTGGAAGATGTTTAACTAGTTGTTGTGCTTTGCGATATTGTTGTTGTAGGCGATCGCTAAAAAACTGACGGCGTTGTTT
>JBOFLQ010000133.1:0-35226 GCA_051657945.1 Xenococcaceae cyanobacterium
ATTTTTGACGCGATCGATCCAGACAGCGAATTAGGTGAAGATTGGGCAATTTTGGAAACTTATTTAGGCGCAGAAGTTTTTCTGACATCCCTAGCAGATTGGAAAAACCTGATTAGTCAAGCTGGTGGTAAAGTTGTCAAGACTTCTGAGGGAGAATTATTTCAGATGCTTAAGGTTAAGTTTTAGGGGATAGGGAATAGGGAATAGGGAATAGGAAACAGGGAATAGGGAATAGGGAATAGGGAACACTTCGGCAAGCTCAGTGCATCGCAGGGAATAGGGAATAGCAAGTGATTACTTTTGAATGAGTGACTTTTTTCTACCATTCATCCCTCTATTTTTAATTCCTGTTCGATCGCAATTCCTCGATTTTTCATGATTTCGACAAATAAATTGGTTGGTAAGGCTTGTTCGATCGCCCAAATTCCTGGTTTGTTTAGTTTTCCTTCCAGCAGTAATTGAGCGACGCTTCCAGTACCGCAACCCGCCGCGATCGCTGTGTTTTCGTGTACCATGGTGGAGTAATATTTGGCTGGTTTTCCGTCTTTTTCGCCAGTTATTTCAGCGCGCATTGCCACGCCAATACCACTAAATTTATCGGTGACGGAAGTCATTAAATAACTGACGCGAGAAAAGAATTCGATGCCTTTAGGACTTTCGATCCAGGCAGAAGGAAATATATGGGCGGTAATCCAAGTCAAATGATTGTACAAATCGGGAAGCGAACCGAATTTGGTAATGACAGTTTTGACGGGAAAAGATTCGGCAAAAGTAAAAGTTTCGGGCATGTCAAACCAATAAACACCCGTTTTTCCGTAAGGTTTGGGAAATTCGATCGTTTCGCGATCGCTGTAGGGTAAAACTTTTTGCCATTTGCCATCAATCCAAGCACTAAAAGCTTTTCTGAGTCCTAAAAATGTCGTTCGCATTACGGTTATGCCAGCACCACCCGAACCAGCAACCACGTAACTCAAATGAATTTTGTCAGCGCGATCGAATTGTTCGACTCCTTGTAGTACCATACTATTAGAAATACCTGGAAAAATTCCTGTATTTAAAATGGCGGTAATTCCTGCTTCGTTCGCTTCTTTTCGATATTGAATGACTCGTTCGTAAAAAGAACGGTGATCGCTAACGTCGAGATAATTAACACCGAAATCGATACAAGTTTTTAAAACTCTGCCATCGCGATAGTGAAATGGTCCGGCACAATGAATGACTAAATCGGTTTGGGCGATCGCGGCATTTAATGCTGTTTCTTCTGCTAAATCTACTGGCAAAAACTCAGCAGCTACCCCAGGCAAAATTTCAATTTCTGCGCGATCGCCGATTCTTCCAGTTACCGTAACGTTGGCATTAGTATGAGTTAATATATCTTGGGCTACGCTTCTGCCAATTCTACCGCGACCGCCCAAAATTAAAACTTTCTTTTTATCCATGGTTTAAATCCTAAAAAATATCGGGCAATTGTTGCCGAAAATTCGATCGAAAAAGATATCTAAAAAAAACTTGACAAAATTACCTAGTGCATAGTTTTGTAGAGACGCGACATGTCGCACGGCGCGCCAAGGCAAATCTGAGGTAACCTCAGATTTGACGCGCCTCGTCTCTAACATGATGAATGACTTAAATAAATTGGCATAAATATTAAATTAAAGGCGATCGATCCTGGTATGTCGTAGATTTTGCCTTTAATAATCGATAAATAACCTCTCACCAAAGACAGAAGAACATTGTATTTATTTTATAAATTATTAAAATTGCAATATGAGCATTAATCTAAACACATGACACTGGCGCAGGTTGGCGGTATCTTAGCTATTTTGCTGATTTGCCCTCTTTTAGGCGGACTTCCTCTAATTGATTGGATTACCTATGCCCTGACGGGAAAACAGCTAGCTAAATTAGGGACGGGAAACGTATCGGTTTCGGCTGCTTTTTACCATGGGGGTAGATGGGTGGGGATTTTAGCTGTTTTATCTGAAGCAAGTAAAGGTATAGCAGCAGTTTTGTTAAGTCGTGCTTTTTTTCCCGCTTATTCTGTTTGGGAATTAGCTGCTTTAATTGCCTTGGTAATGGGGCGTTTTTGGATGGGAAAAGGTGCGGGCGTAACTAATGTAGTGTGGGGTATAGTCGTTCACGATCCGATCGCAGCATTTTTAATATTATTAATTGGTGGCGTGAGTTTTACAATTTTTCGCGATCGCTCTTCGGGACGTATTAGTATTTTAGTTTTGCTAGCAGCGATTTTAGCCCTGCGACATTCTCAGGAAACAGAATATATTATGGTTGCGTTCGCTCTATCAGGTTTATTATTTTGGATCTATCAGAAAATTCCCGACGATTTAAATCTGACAGTAACAGAAGGACACCAAGATTCGCAAAAAATGTTTCGTTTATTTCGCGGCGATCGCCATATTGTATCTTTAAGCAGTCAAGTTTCTGCACGTAAAGTCGGACAAAAAGCGGCTAATTTGTCTAGACTCAAACAGTTGGGTTATCCCGTCCCCGATGGCTGGATTTTAAAAGCTGGAGACGATTTAGAACCTTTAGTAGAATGGCTCGAACCGAACCAAGAACAACCCTTGGCAGTACGTTCTTCTGCGGTTGGCGAAGATTCGGCATCTGCTTCTGCTGCGGGACAATATCAAAGTTTCTTGAATATTAGAACGCGCCAAGCATTAAAAGAAGCGATTGTCAATTGTCAAGCTTCTTATTTCAATAATAGCGCCGTTGAATATCGCCGCGATCGCCAACAGCCAGAACAAGCGATGGCAGTTTTGATTCAAAAACAAATTCGAGGCATTGTTTCTGGAGTTGCATTTAGTCGCAATCCAGTCGATAAATTAGATGACTCCGTTTTGGTGGAAGCGCTGACAGGAGATGCCGAACGGGTAGTATCGGGGAGATTTACACCGCAAAGATATCAAGTTTATTTACCGAATCGGAAAAAGAACAACTCAGCCAATTTAAGCGATCGCCAAGGCATTGCTTTCGATCGCGCCGCAGTTATCGCAGTCGAAGAAAACAAAGAGTCCGAAGAATTAGCTTTAATAACACGGGATATTCCAACAGATATAATCGAATCGATCGCCTATTTGGCGAGAGAATTAGAAGAATTAGAACGAGGAATCCCCCAAGACATTGAATGGACTTACGACGGCGAACAATTATGGCTTTTGCAAGCACGTCCGATCGTAACACTGCAACCGATGTGGACTCGTAAAATCGCTGCTGAAGTGATTCCAGGGGCAATCCGTCCTTTGACTTGGTCGATCAATCGTCCTTTAACTTGTGGGGTTTGGGGTGATATTTTTAAGCTGGTTTTGGGCAAAAGAGCGCAAGGTTTAGATTTTGAAGAGACTGCTACCTTGCACTATTCACATGCATATTTCAACGCTTCTTTATTAGGAAAAATATTTTTGAGTATGGGTTTACCTCCTGAAAGTTTGGAGTTTTTAACTAGAGGCGAACCATTCAGCAAACCGCCACGATCGGCGACGTTGAAAAACTTGCCGGGATTGTTACGATTGTTAGTGAGAGAATGGCATTTAGAAAGAGATTTCCAGCGCGATCGCACCAAATTGTTCGACCCTGTTTTGCGGCAAATAGATACGCTTTCGCAAGCAACCGCCACGCCAACAGAAATTTTAGAGAGAATTGAGTTAATTTTATTAGCACTCAATCGAGCCACATATTACAGTATTCTCGCTCCTTTAAGTGTTGCCATTCGCAGTGCCATTTTTAAAATAGAAGCATCGGCGTTAGATAATAGTCAAATTCCTGAAATAGCTAGCTTGCAGTCGCTAGCCGCTTTGGCTGCCGATACGCGTAGACTTCTCAAGAAAGAAGAAATTACTTTTAATTCATGTGCCTCTTTGTTTGCTCACCTCGCAGAAAATCCCGACGGCGAAAATATTTTAGAACAGTTCGATCGCTGGTTGGAGAAATACGGTTATTTGAGCGAAGCGGCAACTGATATAGCGATTCCTCGTTGGCGAGAAAATCCTCGTCCTGCTAGAGAAATGTTTGCTCAATTGTTTTTCGATCGCGAAGCGTGCGCCCAGCGCAATCGCACCAAACAATTTCAAAATTGCGAAAAATTGTCAGATCGAACCTGGTTCGCTTCTTTAGTTCAAAGACGACTAAATCTTAAAGGACAAGTCACAGAAACCTACGAACGCTTGCTTGCTAATTTGCGTTGGAGTTTTCTCGAACTAGAAAAAACTTGGCTGGGTTTGGGTTGGTTGACTGCACCAGGCGATTTATTTTTTTTAGAATTTGACTCGATTCGTTCGGTAATTCGTAACCCCAATTCCGAGGAAAAAGATAGCTTCGAGCTTTTGGTACAAACCAACAAAGCTCAACACCAGAGCGATCGACAAATTAAAAATATTCCCTATCTAATTTATGGCAAACCAATGCGATCGGCTTTACCGATCGCTAACAATGAGCGATCGCGCCAATTTAAGCAGACTTCGCCATCGACAGGGCAAACTCTTAGGGGAATTGGGGCTAGTTCGGGACAGGTAGAAGGAACTGTCAAAATACTCTTAAATTGGCAGGATACCAGCGCGATCGATCGCGACACTATTCTCGTCGTACCATATACTGATGCGGGTTGGTCGCCTTTACTAGCTCGTGCTGGAGGTATAATTTCTGAAGTTGGTGGTCGTCTTTCCCACGGTGCAATTATTGCTCGCGAATACGGTATTCCCGCCGTAATGGACATTCATCACGCCACGCAACTGTTACAAGACGGTCAGCGCGTGAGAATTGACGGGCGATCGGGTGTAGTGGAAATTTTATAGTAGGGAATAGGCAATCGGTAGTGCAAAGCAATTAATTAATGACACAACAAAAGCGTAGCGAACTATTTGATGAAGTAGCGCAGCTATATGATGTAGCTCGTCCTGGTTATCCCGATCGCTTAATTAATGATGTAATTACACTAACCAATCTTGCCGATTCAGCAAACATTTTAGAAGTTGGTGCGGGTACTGGTAAAGCTACCGTTCCTTTTGCCAAGAAAGGTTATACAATTCACTGTTTAGAACCTGGCAAAAATTTGGCAGCAGTTGCTTGTGAAAACTTGCGTTCTTTTTCAAAAGTGTCTGTGGAAACAGTCAAATTTGAGGATTGGCAATTAAAAGAATCAAAATTCGATCTAGTCATATCCGCACAAGCTTTTCATTGGATACCTGCTGAAATTGCCTATCCCAAAGCAGCACTCGCTTTGAAAGAAAACGGATATCTGGTTATTTTTTGGAATTTTGCCCCGAATTCTGACGATCGAGTATTTCAAAAACTAATTGAAGTTTATCGAACATACGCGCCTTCGATGTCGTGGCGATGGAGACAAACTCCGATCGAAGTATTAATGCAGAAGCGAAAAGACAAAATGCTTAAGAGTGGCTATTTCAAAAACATAATCGCTAAAAGTTATCCTTGGTCGATTCAGTACGATGTTAGCCAATATCTCAATCTGTTAAATACGCAAACCGATTATTTACGTCTTCCTCAAAGCGATCGACAGAATTTACAGCAAGCGATCGCAGAAGTTTTAAATGCTTATGGCGGATCGATCGTCAAGCCTTATGTATCAGCACTTTTTATCGCTCAAAAAGTTTAAATTAAAATTATGTCGATCGCTTAATTGTTGAAGTGTATATTGCTTACTTGTACCCTTCGCGTCAATGAATTAAGCTTTTGTTGAAGCAAATTGAGAAGTGGCATGGTTACTAAAGTAGCGATCGTTGGTGCTGGGCCTTGTGGTACTCTGTTGGCACACTATTTAATGCGTCGTGGTAAATACCAAATCGACATTTACGATCGCCGCAGCGATCCGAGAATAATTCCTTTTAGCAGCTATAGAACTTATCCACTCGGTCTTTGCGAACGAGGTTTAAATGCTTTGCGAAAAATTGAAGGATTGGAGGAAGTTGTTAAAGCCCAAACAGTTGAGACAACAGGCGGAAGATCCTACTTTAAAGCTGGCAAAAGTAAATACTCGAAAAGAAACAAGCCGATCTATATTACCGATCGAACCAAACTAGCGATCGCATTATTGGACGAGTTAACGAAAAAGTACGATAGTAGTCAAGTTAAAATTCATTTCGATCGCAAATGTACTGGCGTAAACGTTCGGGAAAAAACAGCATTCTTTGAAGAAGCAGATAGTAATAACCAACAAAAATTCGCTATTAATTATGATGTTTTAGTAGGTGCGGATGGAGTGCGATCGAAAGTTAGAAATTCTCTGCTCGATACCGAATTATTTGAATTCGAGCAAAAATACCTTCCCAATGCATACAAAACTCTTTTTCTGTCCAATGCTGACAAACATAGAGAACACAATACTTTTCAAGCAGGAACACTTTATGGTTGGTCGATCGAAGATGGAACGCGTCTGCTAGCAGTACCGCAACTAGACAAAACAGTTAGTTGTTTGATGAGCTTTCCCGAACAAAAAAATTCGATTGCCAAACTTTCTAACCTATCTGAGGTATTGACATTTTTTGCGGAAAACTTTCCAGAAATAGCTCAAAATCTAGCTAAAGAAGAAGCAGAAGCTTTTTTAAAGCAACCCATTTCTAGAATCATGACAGTTCGTTGCAATCGCTACCATTATGGCGATAGCGTTCTGATTATTGGAGATGCAGCCCATGCAGTTGCTCCCAGTCTCGGGCAGGGTTGTAATTCTGCCATGGAAGATGTGCTGGTGCTAGACAGTGTTTTAGATGAATATAAAGATAATTGGGCAGAGACTCTTTCTCAATTTACCCTGCGTCGAGTACCAGATATTAATGCATTGAGCGAACTTTCTGAGTATTCTTTTCCTTTGTCTAGAACTTTATTTGTAGAGTTGTTGTTGAGGCGAAATATGGGCAGAATAACCAACAAATTATTACCTCAATATTTTCCACCCTTTTTCTCCGAGCGCGTTTCCGATACAACAACTCCCTACTCAGAAATTCTTCCTTCGGCTAGAAGTTGGCTAAATAAAGTCAAAAAATCGAATCAGAAGTTTTTAGAAAATTAATCACCAGCGATTTAAATCGATCGCTCATGGTTCATTGTTCATTGCAAAAAAAGGGAACACTTCGACCCTTCGACATGAATAATCGGTCGCCATCGGGAATTTTTTTCAGCCCTTCTTAGAACTTCGCGAGTTACCACAGCCGTATCACCTTCACCAAATAAGAGAAAGCGCATTAAATACTGAAGGGGATTGTCTTCAATCCAACCAAAATAAGCATGAGGTAATTTATTAGTGCGATCGCGAATCGATAAGAGAATCGTAGTAATGACATTCAGTACGGCAGCACTGCGAGCGCGCAGAATGCGATAATTCCCTACTTCTACCCCTTCGACGCGAATATTTTCAAAAAATTCTGAAGCATCCGAGATTTCGATTTCTAAAAATAGAATTGTATCGGTTTCTGGAATGTGTCTGAGCTATTATTAACACATCCCAAGTCTTGAGCATTGTAGAAAAGCGAAAAAGATGAGGGCTATTGACTTTTGCCATACTTATCTAACCATAATTGGCACAAAGATTTTAATCGAGCTTTTTCAATTATGGTTAGACCTTGAGGATCGAAGCGATCGCGATAATGAAGCTCTAAAATTAATTTTAAATCCTCGATCGAATCTTGATTAGGCAAACGATCTCTAACTTTTTCAATCCAAACCTTCCAAGTTAAAGCTGGATCTCGTCTCAAACCAGATTTATTTAAAGCTTTCTCAATTAAATAAAGTTCGGAATCAAATCCAGCCAAAGAATTTTTATTTTTTGATTTAAGCATTTGTCTGGGGCGTATTTGTAGCTTACTTTTAAACCACCACAACAATATCGAAATAAACAACACAATTAACCACCATAAATACTTGGCGCGATCGATACCGCCTATTTGGGAAAGCTTAAACCAGCCTAAAGACAACAAATCTAAAATAAATTCCCAACTAGGTGCAGCAGCATTTTCTATACCAACCCAAGAAGCAGGTGTAGTATCTAATATTTGCCAAGCACCGTTTACATATACTAACGTCCAAGCATGAGCATGACGACCACGAACAATAAATTGGTTTTCCAATTGGCTAAATTCATGAACCGAATAACCGATCGCATAGCGAGTCGGAATACCCAATCTCCGCAACAAAAGTGTAGTTGCAGTAGCAAAATATTCACAGTGTCCAGAACGATTTTCTAATAAAAAAGCCGATAGAGGAGTTGAATTATTTTTCTGTTGCGCTAATTCTAAAGAATATTCAAACTCCCTTTGAAAAAAGCTTTCAACCTCTTTCAAGATTTCTCGATCCGATTTTCCTTCTAAATTTAATTGACTGATTATGCGATCGAGGGCTGGTTTTTCTCGATCGGGTACGAGTAGATCGTCTTGACTGGGAGAACTATCGAGAGTAAAATATTTACCAAATTCAATGCGATAAGATACGGGATCTGATTTTCCTTCTACCTTCACCGTACCATATTGATTCTTCTCCATTCTTGCTACGGACAAATTGTTTACTGCAAAAGATCCGTCTGGCAACTTTAATAAATCTTCCCCTCGCTCTAAATGTGCTGAAATAATAATAGTAGAGCTATGAGCTTTTCTTTCTCCCAAATGCCAACTCATTTTGTTAGCTTCTGATTTGACAGGAGTAAACTGGGAATTCGCAGCAACCCACATAGAAGATTGATACTTATTATAAGTAGCCGTGCGAAGAAGTGTAGGCGCAAGCTGTCCTTGTTCTGGTTTTATTCTAAAAACAATTTGATTTGATAGTTTTACCGAACCGATTTCTCCTATCGCAGTAGTTCTTTTTAAAGGATCGATATCTTGTCTGGCAAAATCGCTAAACCATTCCAGGGTATTTTGTTCTAGAAATCCTTGGAGGCGATACAATCCCATATTTCCTACCACACCCATACTGGCAGCAATTAGGATTAAACACAGCCAGATGATAGGCAAAAATCTGGCAGAACGAACAAACCAAAGTGCTAGAGTAACCAGCACAAACATCCCGATATAAAAAGAGTATCCCCTGACATTAGCCGCACTAGCAGAAATAATACAAATAGCAAAATAGGGATAGATTAGATAATTTGCGATCGCTTTTTGTTCTTTTTGATTTCTTAGATCGAGGCGATCGTTAATTGAGTAAATCCCAGCCGCTAGAAGTGGGAAGAATATTAAAGGAAGCCACTGAAAAAAAGCAAATATTAAATAAATAGAAGGATTTCTCGTAAAAAGATAAACCAGTACAGCGATCGCCAAAAACAGACAAAATTTCCCAATCTTTTTATAATCTCCAACAGACAAATTCCATCGCCAATGGATAAAATAGGAAGCCACAAAGATCGCTTCCATAGGCAAGGCTAAAACCCATAAACCTGTTTGCCAGCCCCAAAACATTAGTGCTGCACCGAAGAGAAAGGCTGACATTTTCATATATTCATCAACCCTTCTTGTATTTTTCCTAACTCTAACCAGTGCAAATTTTCTGAGTAGAGGTCATCATTCTTGGCTCGATCGTCTGTAATAACCAGTATTAAGGTAGGTATGCCAAATTTTTGCAAATAATTGACTAATTCTTTCCTTGTTTCATCCCAACAGATAAAGATACAAATACAT
The DNA here is from genome assembly GCA_051657945.1 of Xenococcaceae cyanobacterium. Taxonomy (GTDB): domain Bacteria; phylum Cyanobacteriota; class Cyanobacteriia; order Cyanobacteriales; family Xenococcaceae; genus CAZJTL01. The sequence continues at coordinate 9,639 of JBOFLQ010000133.1, forward strand.
CCACTCAACTTTGATATAGAACGAGTTACCGCCTGAGTCAGATAATCGAAAGATTTATCTTGACAGGCAGTAACACTAGCTAAAATTTCCAGTATTTTATCTGTAGTACCCAATCCTCTTCCTGAAGTAAAACAATAAGCTTCAAAACCGACAAAGATTAAATCTAATAAAGACTCTTGTGTTTGAACATCACAGGCAAAAGAAGCAGCAACAGATATAGCCTTTTCTAAAATTTCGCTGTATTTCGCTTCTTGAAACGTATCCAAGATTAGCGCGTGACGGACAAAAAACTCTTCCTGTTCTTGTTTGACCATTAGCTTGTCGGTTTTTGCCAAGCCCTTCCAGTGAATTTTACGGAGGGAATCTCGTGGGCGGTAATCTCGCAAAGAAATAAATTCTTCTGCATCTCCTACAGAGGAAGCTAGGGCGATACTACCAGATTGACATCTTCTCAATCCAGGAAGTTGAATTGGCGGTAAATGATATCTCTTGGGAAGAATTAGTAATGGTTGTGGTAAAGAAATAGTTTTACAGGCATAGAAAAGACCAAAAGGATCGGGTCGAGCAATAGTAATGCCAGTTAGCCAAAGAACGCCTCTGTGTAAAGGTTCGATTTCAACAACAACTTTGGTAGCGCTGTTAGGTAGAAGAGTAGGTAGATCGACAGTTTTGGCTGTAGCCAGTTGCTTTCGAGCGATTAATTTTAGCCAACGATAATAAATAAAAGCTCGATCGATAAAATTATGTTGTTTTGGAAATAATTCGATTGCTTCCTTAAATTCTGTCGAACTAGGTCGAGTATCTGCCCAATTTTCCCAAAGTTTCAGTCCATTTTGAATTTTATTGGTTCGGTTATGAATTGTAATCGAGTAGCGAACTTTAACGCCGACGGTTGTAAATCGAGGCAAAATTCGAGAAGCATCAAAACGCAAGGAAAAACGCAAGCTAAAAACTATTGCTAGTATCAGAAGCGAGAATAGAAAAGTAAATAACTGATACGCCATAGTCAGTTTAGTATCCATTCCCACGATCGCAGAAACAACCAAACAGCCAAGAAGCGTCAGACCGCTTGTAGTGAATCTTCTTGTAAGCCCTCGCTTAAAAATATAAGTAAAGCAAAAAAGATGATAGGGAAAGTTTTTCATCTTTCAAGTGGGAACGGTTACAGAATCGAGGATTTCTTCGACAACGCCTTCAGCAGTTCTTCCAGAAAAACGCGCCTGTGGTTCGAGCGTTATTCGATGAGCAATAACTGCTACCGCCAGTTCTCGGACGTGTTCTGGTGTGACAAATTCATATCCATCAAACAAAGCAAGTGCTTTAGCTACTTTCATTAAAGCTAGGGAAGCCCTAGGACTTGCGCCTAATTGAACTCCTGGTGAAGAACGAGTTGCATTGACAAGAGATACTACATAACGTTTGATTTCCTCGCCAATCCTAATTTTTTTGGTTTGTTCCTGCAAAGCGATCGCACTAGATAGGGGAATACAAGACTCAATTCCATCGATCGGATGACTCTGCATTTGCTCAGAGAGCATTAAAACTTCTTCAGAGGGAGAAATATATCCCAAGCTAAACTTGAGTGCAAATCGATCCATTTGTGCTTCTGGAAGCGGGTAAGTTCCATGAGAACCAACTGGATTCTGAGTAGCAATTACAAAAAAGAGATCTTGTAACTTTCTCAATTGACCATCAACACTGACTTGAGATTCTGCCATCGCCTCTAACAGTGCTGATTGGGTTCGAGGTGAAGCCCGATTAATTTCATCCACTAAAACAATATTGGCGAAAATAGGGCCTTCATGAAAATGAAATTCGCGATCGCCTTGGTTGAAAATGGAAATTCCCAGGATATCGGATGGTAAAAGATCCGATGTAAATTGAATCCGCTTAAAGGTAGCATCTATAGACAATGCGAGAGATTTAGCTAGTGTAGTTTTGCCAGTCCCAGGATAGTCTTCCACAAGAACATGTCCACCACTAGCAAAAGCAGCCAGCAAATTTCTAATTGCTACTGATTGTCCTTTCATTACCTTTTGAATATTGCGATCGATTCTTTGATAAATTTCTCGACCAGATTCACTATTGGTTTTTGAGTTTGTATGACTCATGTTTTTTGTGCAAGACAGTAAACTTATTCAAGTTTAAATTTGTCTAATTATGTTTGACTTAAAATCGAGTATTCCCATTTCTTCTGTATTTCTAACCTTTAGTTTTTCGTTTCTTTATTTTTTTGACTGGGCAAAATGAACTTGGGTTTCAGTTGCACTTCTAATTCCCAATACTGATTCAACCCTCGTCGGCGCACAAACGTTTGGCTAAAACGCTGTATTTTTATGGTCAAATATCTGCATAAATAAATATTTTTAAATACTTATTTATTTACAATGTGTCTTTTTTTGCGAGGATATCGGTTGGCATTGAGCCGAAAGAAAGCGAAAAATTTTTTAGAGTATTTTAATGAGATTGTTGGGAATTATGTTTATAAGATGCTCATTTTTTCGCTCATGAAGATACGAATTGTTGTATTATTTCTATTTTCAGGTTTTATTCTTAGTTTTTGCGGCGTATTCGACCCTACTAATTACGATCCTCAAAAGAGTCCTCCAACAGGAACGATCGAACAGCGACATGCTTGGGGTAAAAAGCATTTGGGAATTACCTACCAACAGACGATTGATTGGGTTAAACAAGCAAAGATAGTTAAGGAACAAATTGGTAATGTAATTTCAGTTGCACCTTTAGGAATGCCTAACTATGTTGAATCTACTTTCACTGATGGTTTGGTAGGAGATCATACTGTTGAAATTATTGGAGATAAGGGTAGCGCTATATTTTCAGCTAAAGGTGTAGCCCCCTATGAGACACAAGATAATATCTGTTTTAGTGAAGGTATTTTAACTACAAAACACAACAGGATTGAAGTTCATTGTAGTGGAAGCACTATGGCGGAATTTAATCGAGCGAAACGAAAGCAGTTGAGCGATCGCTATAAGATGGCAAACCTAAACCAAAAAATAGATTTATCTAGCAGTAAAAAACAAAAATATAATGCTGACGACTATAAGTTGTGGGAAGAAAGAGCTAAATTATATGCTGACAATGGAGATTTTTTCAAAGCAATCTCAGATTTGGAAACAGTAATAGCATTATTGTCTAAATCGGCTACGACTGAAGTCGTTAATGTAGGAAAAGATGAAAAGCAAAGATGGAAAGAAGATGTAGACAGAAAAATAGAAAATTATTTATATCAATTAGCTTTATATTATTTTAATGTAAAACAATTTGACAAAAGTGCTTACACAATCGAAAATATTTTGAAAAATCCCGTACTTAAAAAATATAAAAAGCCTCTCAATCAAGATAATCTTTGGCTGTGGGTATCTAGAGCGCGTTCTGGTCAAAAAGATTTAGCCGATCGAGAATTAAAACAATCGCTTCAATTAGCTATTCAAAAAAAAGACTTTTGTTGGACTTCTTTTGCTAATTTGTTACTTGGCGAGCTATCCGAAGAAATATTTCTTGAACAAATGGAAACAGAAAATTCTATCCCCAAAGAGTGTAACTATATATACGATCGAAAATTATTTTTTACTTATTATTATCTAAGCCAAAAACAAATTGTAGCTGGTAATTTAGAGAAAGGAAGAGAGCTGCTGCTAAAATCTTTTGACAATTATGCTTCAGGAACTTCTCCTAGAAGAGAATATTTTTTGGCAACTTCTGAATTAAATAAAACAAACAAGTAATGTCAACTTTTTTATTAAAAGCTCAAACAAAATTTGGCTGGAGATTTTGATAAAAATCTAATTATTTTTCTAAAAATGCCATCGATTGTCAAAAAATCGCCTAACTATTCAGTTTTTTTACTGAAGAGTTAGGTGATTTAAATTAAAATTTAAATGATGCAAGACGATGGGCGTTTTAATTTTTGAAGCGATCGATTATGAATAAATGCCAAGAAAGAAAAGCGATCGAAAAAACCTTTCTCTTAATTGAGAGAAAGGTCGATCGAAATCATAAATTGTGTTGAAGCTTGGCTTATTTATTATTTAGAAATAGCTAACCAAGCTAAAATTCTTGTTATCCATAAGACTCAATTTTTTCTCTACCATTGGGCATCAGTGGCGCAAACTTTTTCAACCCGAAATATTGTAGGGTAAGATTCCAAACATACATGGGATTGAGGATAACATAGCGCTGCCACAAACGTTTGGGTTCTTGAATGAGACGATACAACCACTCCAATCCAGCATTTTGCATCCACTTCGGTGCTTGCGGTAAAGTCCCCGCATGAAAATCAAAGGCAGCACCAACCGCCAAAATCGGCAGATTGAGAAGTTCGCGATATTCATAAGCCCAGGTTTCTTGTCTGGGACAACCCAAACCTAGAAAAACTGCATTAGCGCCAGAATCTGCGATCCGTTCTGCTAATTCGAGGCGTTCGGTTTCTGTAAGTCTGCGAAACTTAGACGGTTCGATCCCAGCAATCTTTAGACCGGGAAAAGCTTTGGTAAGATTGTCAGCAAATTTATTAAGAGTTTCTAATTGACTACCATAAAGATATATACTCAAATCTCGATCGCCAAAAGCACGAGCCACTTTGAGAGTCAGATTTGGCCCATAAACGCGATCGGGCAAACGCTTTCCGTACAGCCACCACAGCGCCCAGCGGACTGGCTGACCATCTGGAACGACAAGATCTAAGCCATTTAAGCGTCTAGCATGAATTGCATCCATAAAGCCAGTCATTACACCGTGAACGGCTAAAGCGCTGACCGAAAAAGCACGTTTTTCTCGAGCTGCTGTCACGATAGTCTCGACAGCATATTCGTAATCCACGGCATGAACGTTCACACCAAGAATAGGATATTTACCTTTGTTAATCACTTTTTTAAGGGAATAGGGAATAGGGAATAGGGAGTAATGAGTAATGAGTAATGAGTAATGAGTAATGAATTTTTTACGTCACGACGAATGACTTTTGACTTTGTCCGATGCCCAATGAACTATGAACCATGAACAACTCAGCACTTATCAAGTATTCCATCTTTCGATGTTGTAGTCGTAAATTTCTTTCAGAATACGTTTGACATCGTATTTAATCGCCCAGTTGGGATACTGCGTCTTAAAAGCAGTTAAATCGCTGATATACCAAATGTGATCGCCAATGCGGTTGTCATCGCTATAGGTATAATTCATCTGTTTGCCAGTAATTTCTTGGCACATGTCGATCGCCTCTAGCATCGAGCAATTACTCTCGCGACCACCACCAATGTTATATACTTCAGCTACACCTGGATTTTGGTAAAATTCGTAAAAAGCAGCAATTAAGTCAGATGAATGAATGTTATCGCGAACCTGTTTGCCTTTATAACCAAAGATAGTGTATGGTTTGCCATTAACGGCACATTTCATCAAATAGGCAAGAAAACCGTGTAACTGAGTTCCCGAATGATTTGGCCCGGTTAAACAGCCACCGCGAAAAGAGGCTGTTTTAATGCCAAAATAACGACCGTACTCTTGCACTAGCACGTCAGCAGCAACTTTAGAAGCACCGAACAGAGAATGCTTGCTGCGATCGATACTCATGTTTTCAGAGATGCCGTTATTGTACTTATGGGATGGGTCGATTTCCCAGCGCTTTTCTAATTCAATTAAAGGTAAGTAATTGGGCAAATCGCCGTAAACTTTATTAGTTGAGGTGAAAATAAAGACAGTTTCGGGGCAGTATTCGCGAGTCGCTTGCAGAAGATTGAGCGTACCGTTAGCGTTGACAGAAAAATCGGAAAAAGGATCGCTAGCTGCCCAGTCGTGAGAAGGTTGGGCGGCTGTATGAATAATTAAGGCAATATCGCGCCCGAAATGCTGAAAAATTTCTTTGATTTTGTCGTAGTCTCGGATATCCACATCATAGTGGGTATAGTTACTAAGGTCTTGTTCTAGGCGTTGGCGATTCCATTGAGTAGAAGCTTCTTCGCCAAAGAAAAATTTACGCATGTCATTGTCGATGCCAACAACGTGCATTCCTAAACTGCTAAAAAATCGTACTGCTTCGGAACCAATTAAACCCGCCGAACCTGTAATAATTGCTACACTCATCTTTCACACCGTTCGAGATTTATTTAGTATTTTTAATAAAATTGGTTGTTTTGTTAAAAGACCGTTTCGATTTAACTTATGATTGCATGGCTAACCTAATTTGAGTGTTTTGTTGAATACACAAAGTTTGATACGATCGCCCAGTTGGTAAGTATTGGAAATATTGGCATAAATAAACTTTTGTAGGGACGTTGCTTGCTTCCAAAGTTTGCGCCTTTAAAAACAAAGTCCTTACTCTGACTTCATTCCTTTATCCATTAAAAGGAATAGGTTGACGGTTGCTTTTTCTAGGATATTTTTTAAGCTTAGACTCAGAAGCAGTTTGGGTAATTGGTTTTGCTTGAGAGACAATTTGCTGGATATCTTTGAAAGAACGTAAAGCCAGCAAGCCAACGATCGCACCTACTTGCCAATCTAGAAGTAGATTAGCATTATGCGCGCCCAAGGCTAGAGAAATTAACAGAGAAACGAGCAAAAGCAATCTGACGAATCGATCGGGGAAGTGTTCGGGAAATTTGGTTTTATCGCCAAACCACCTGTACATGATATAAGGTAACGAGCGAGATACTACCTGTGAGACAAATAGCATAGTGCCGACAATGTTAGTGGGTAAGAAAAGAAGGAAGCTAAAGTATTTACTGGCTTGTAGTAATGGATAAATCCACATCCTCGTTTTTTTGTCGAGATGGTTAAACACCCAGAAGATCGATCGCATTAACAAAAGCACGCCAAACCAAGACATTAGGTCGATCGCTATGTTAGCTGGCGCTATCGACTCCAATCCCCAATAAGTTTGACTGAGATCGATGCCGATTTTACTCAACTCCAAAACAAATAATCCAACTACAGCGATACCCATTGCCCAAAACCAAGGCTCTATTATAGGCATCTTATTTTTGTAGTCGTCATAATACTCAGACAAAACGGGATTTTTTTCAAACTTCTCACCAACGCGATCGTTTTCCCAATAGCCCAATTCGTAAATACAGTAAAAAGAAAATAGTAAAATCGTTAGACCACAAGCATTCAGCCAGGGATGGAAACTCAGCCAACTCAAACCCAATAGCAAAAGCGGTAATTCGTCGGTGAGTACTTGTTTGATGAAATGAGATTTGCCTGTTTTTTTGACTTTCTCTAGATAATAAAAAGGAAAATACCTGTATTTATTTGCTCTGAGAGATTCGACTTGCGGCCAAACTATTAAACAAGGCTTGGCAACCGCAGATAAAAGAGGCAAGTCATCGATCGAGTCAGTCACCGCGATCGCTCCTGACATTACTGAAGAACCGACTTTGTCTTTAACTAAGGTTCTTTTTCCTGCAACGCGATCGCTAGCTCCCTGCCAAAAACGACAAGAGATTATTTCACTTGTGGTTATTGGCATCTGCCTAAGCAAGGGAATAACTATAAAATCGAAGCCTAAAGTAGCGATAATTATTTTGGCTTTACAATTTAGCAAAGCCTGTTTTAATTCAGTGTTGGTGTAGCGTTTGGCAAGAGTCTTGGCACGCCACAGCCAAACAATGGGAGTCCAAGGAAATAATACAGTAACAATGACAACTTTGAGCCAATCTTTTGATACTTCTCCTTTAAATTTGCCTGGTAACCAATGCCAAGGTTGAATTATTTTCAACAAAAATAATACAACTAAAGCCAATGGTCTGGGTTGTAAGGTACGAAAATATTCCTGCGTTGAATTGAGCAAAAATAGAGTTTCGTCAAAATCTACTATGACACAATCGTCTTCGCCAGCAGATTCAATACTTTCTAAAGTTTCCGTAATCGATCGAAGATCGAGATCGGGACAATCGAGATAGTTTTGACATTGTATATGCATTAGTAGAAATTGATTTCGACATTAAGTTTGAGTAAGTTTATGACAATACTCTTGGTTTTTTTTGAGCTAAGGGTTCAGCCATTGTTTTATAATTTCATTGTTTTATCCTCCATAAATGTCGTGCAAAAATTGTCTTCAATCAAATTGAACTTTTCCGAATAGCAATTTGACGTAAGGAGCAAGCCAATAAATTGGCCAAAATAAACCTGCATGTCTTTTTGCATATACTTTCCACTCACTTGGTAGCAAGCCTTTTGGCGTATTGATTTGTTTGAGTCTTTCGCCCAAAGTTAAACTATCTTCTCTCCAACTGGGAAGATGAGCTTGACAAGTGCCAACATAACCAGGAACTACCCAAATCGAGCAACCCGCTCGTTTGGCACGCTTGCCATAGTCGTAATCTCCTAGATTATGTACGAAAGCTGGATCGAGATTGCCGACTAGTTTAACCACTGCTCTGGGAATGAGAACGCAGTTGCCGTTCATGGTATCGCAAGGTTGTACCTCTTTACCTGGTTCGACAATACGGTCTTTAAGAGGTGTCCACCAGCCACAACGAACTAAACCTCCATAAGAGATTTTATGGCTATCTGGTTCGCATGTAGAACCGACGAGCATTGCTTTTAATTCGCCTCGATCGATTAACTGTTTGGATTCTTGCAGCAACAAGTCTAGGGCTTGTGGGTAAAGGATGGTGTCGTCGTTGAGCCACAGATAGTAATCGTAGTCTTGCTTCATTGCTTCGGCAAAGGCTAGCCGCATTCCTCCGTTCCAATAAAGACTGCCATCGCCTTGTAAAATTTTTACTTGAGGATATGTTTGGCTTACTGCTTCAGAAGTACCATCTGTAGAACCATCGTCAACTAAATAAACTTGGATCTTGACTTGTTCTGAGAGAGTTTGCCCGCAAAGAGCAGACAAACAAGCAAGGGTTTTTTCTTGGCGATTGAAACAGGTAATTAATACAGCTATATTCGTCAACTTTAGATTTTTCATTTTTATCGATCGTTTTTAATTTAATTCAATTTGTGTTTTCTAGAAATTTAATTTATTCGATGTAATCGTAAAGTTGGCGAATTTCTTGTTTAACTGCCCGATTCCATTGCTCGCGATCGCGCGAAAGATTTAAACTTTCTGGCGACAATGAAGCAATTGCAAGAGCGATCGATTCGCTCGAATTTTCGACTAAAACTGCCCAATCACCAAATAATTTTTGGGTTAGAGAAGTTTTACTCAAAATTAATTGAGTATCCGATGATAGTGCCTCACAAGCACCGCTCGGCTGAGTAGCTTCGCTGTTTGTAAGAACTAAAGCCGCCGTGCTAAAACATAGTTTTGCATGATACTCTTTAGTTGGCAAAAAACCAGTTAAGACGACATTATTCAGTCGTTTCAAGTGTTGGCTTGTTTCGCTCGGCAATTTACTAATATCGGCGGTGACAATAAAGGTATATTCTGGCAATTTGTCCATGACTTCTACTAACAGATCGATCGGCTCATCCCAAGGATCGAAGGAAGAGATAACTAATATTTGTTTGTCGATGCGTTTTAGTTCGGTGTCAGAGGTAATTGTCTCGATCGGATCGGGTATATTAAAAAAACGAGCCGAAGGATAAATGTCTTTGGCTATTTTTAAAATTTCAGAATTGTGGACGATAATTGCAAGAGCGTTTTTAACTAAATAGCCAGTCAAAGGCAGTTTCTGCCACATCTTGACTTGAAAAAAGGGATTGTGAGCGTCAAGAATATAAGGTGTTCCCGTCAATAAAGCAGGAAGTGCGCTGAAAACAGGTGGACATTGGGCGATGACAAAATTTGGTTTTTGCTGAATAATTTCTTTGATGCTTACCAGCAGTTTAAATACGTAATCTAGCGGTCGCAAATATTTACTTTTAAATAAATGAGGGATGAATTTGATTTGGGCATCGAGCTTATGAGCTAGTACTTCAGGTCGTCGCTGGTAGTTTTTCCAAACCAGAAATAATCCCTTTAATTTGTTATTTTTTAGGTTTTTTGGCATTTTTTCTGAATCGACCTAGTACTTTACATACTCAATTTTTTGTTAATTAAAAAGAATTTTACAGTATTTGTCGATTCGAGTCTAAGTACAAATACTGAATTAAGATCGGCAAATAGGTAAAAAGTCGTATGCGTAATAGCTAAAGCGATCGCCATCTGCTTGAGTAATAGCAGTAGCAAGATCTTTGACAATTTATTGGCAATATTTGAGTAGTAATTTTGAATTAAAAGCGCGATCGAAGATTAAACGCTAAAATCTTCTAAGTTAATCTTTGCTAAATCTTGTTTATGGACAAAACGCGAGTAAATCCCCTCTGGCGAAGCAAAGTATTTTTCCATTAGCTCTTCTGGGTCTTTTTTCTCTCCAGAATCTTTATAAATAAGTTCGGCTATATATTTACAATATCCTCTTCTCAAATTCTCAAACTTTTGAAGAATCCCTTCCCGAATTACTTGTGGATCTGGTTGTAATTTTTTCCAGTGTTCTACAGCTTGAGCAACTGCGCTAGATTCTGGAGGTACAACAAGAGAATTTTGACTGTTAAAGAATTCATCTCGTCCACCTTTGCTCGGTGTACTTACAACAGGAATTCCACAAAGCAAATATTCCGTAGAAGCTATCATTGGCCCTTCAATCGCGGAAAGACATAGACCAGCGTAAGCCTGATTGTACTTTTTGACTAACTCGGTATGCGGTAGAAAGGCTTGATTAAATTCAGCATGTTGTAGCTCTGGACAAAATGTATGTAAGTTTCCGTCGCCTCCAAAAGTAGCAATAAACAAACGCTCTATATTTTTTGCCAACCAATGTCGCTTCACTGGATCGAGACGAGCTGTATAGACAGCATCATAATTTTTGGGTTGTTCTAGTGGCTTCAATAAATGTTCGTTTATGTAAAAGTTATGGTTAAAATGATTTCCACGAATCAAAAAACGTTTTCGTGCTGATTCTTCATCTAAAGTATTCACAACTAAATGGTGAGTTCTTCCTTTAAATCCATGGCGAATTTGTCTTAGTTTATATTTCACCATCCTTTTTGGTGTAGCACTCCACCAAGTAACGTGTTCTAAAACATATTTTGGACGAAACCATTCAGGCAAAGTTTGTTCGGCCTTTCCCAAAAAAAGATCGTCTCCAATAAAAGAAACGATTAACGGATGAGTACTAAGAATGTAATAACCATGAAAACGCATGAAAATTTTCCTTGTAATTAAATTTTTTTAAGCTCGATCGCAAACCTGAAGTACCTGCTCTAGCATTTTGAGCTAACATTTTTGTCTGTTTAGTTAAGGTATATTTGATTTTTAGAAACTTGCTTAACACTAAAATTTCGACTTTTTTTCCTTGTATCTATTTGCAATCGCACTGTTATTAAAACATAAAGAAACCAGAACAAGCTTGGACGATTGACAGTGCTTGCAGCAAGGTTAAAAAAAAATATATAGCTCAACAATGCAAGAGGCAGAGTTGATGATTCAGAAACTGCATCAATGTTTGCCAACTTAATTGCCCGAATAATATTAATCGAGTATGAAGCAATAAACACTAGAAGTCCAAATAAGCCTACATACAAGATTATCTCAACGAATGCGTTGTGAGCATGATGTGGTTGCCAAATACCAGCAGGGCTGTTCAAAATAGGAGCGGCAGGATTATCAGCACCTCTCCAATTCAGCCAAAAACTGTCATAGCCGTAGCCCAACCATAAGCGTTGTTGTTTTACGCACAAATCGATCAATGCCTCCCACAGAGGTATTCTGCCAGTAAAGGTGATGTCTCGATTCAAACTGGACACTACTTGCTCTACGCTACTAAGTATTAAAATAAATGCACCAGCGCTCGCTAATAAACTTAGTAAGAAGAAAATAACAGCTTGTCTCCAATTAATACGTTGTATCAAAGGAATTAACACTAAGATTAATATTGAAAATATACAACCAATTAAAGTCGTAGCTGTGTTAGCAAATTGCATTAAAATTATCGACAAAATAAAAAAAGTAAGCGATCTCCAGCGATACTTTGATTCATATAAGAAATTAAACAACCACAATATTGCATTTAACCCCATTGCTTCTGCTAAGTAAGCTGGATGAATAAAAAGACCAGTCCAGCCTTTATCTTCAAAAACACCAATTGATGGTATAAAAATCGCAGTAAATACAGTTGACAGAGCTAGGATTGAATAGAGCCAACGTAGTAGTCTAGATAATGCTTGCCAGTTATATCGCCTACCAAAGTAGACGGCAAAAGTTCCCAAGATTACCAAACCTAGAGTAGCTTGCAAAGGTCTTAAAGGAGTGTCCGACCAAAACATAGAGAAAGCTGCAATGCCAATATATATACCTAGTAGTTGTTGTCGAAAAAGCAGTATTAAATTGGTAAAAATACTTTTTAAATTAACTTTTAAGACAACAAAAACGGCAACATATGTAATTGCTAAAAAAAACCTATATACAAAATCTTCCAGTTCCCCTTCTTTAGGATAACCAAGATTAGCAATATTAAAGTGGTAATACTCGAATATTTTTAGACCTGATATTGATAGAAAAAAAATAAATATAACTATTTTTTGAAAAATCGAGGCGATCGCTTTATCTCTTGTCAAATAAAAGATGATAATAAAGATAGCGCCTAAGATAACTAATATTGTTGCAATAACAGGCAATTGTATGAAAATGTGTTTCATAGCTATAAATATTTTTGTAAACTAGCTAGATTTTTTCAACTTTGTACTAACCCTTGAAAAGGGATATTAATACTTTTAAAAATCAAATATAATAAGTAAATAGCACAAGTAATCCTTTCTCTAACATCAGGAAAATATTTGCTAATTTCGCCTGAAATTAAGACCATAATTCCAAGATTTGCTCTATTTTTGTGAGAATTTTTTTACGTACACCTAGATAGTTATAAAAAGTTTTTTGAGTGAATCTATCTGCTTGTGCGTCGCGAATCATAAATTGCGGGTGTTTGAGAGGAAACTCCATAGCTTCCGTAGGGATATTGGCGATCTTGCTTTTACTATTCTTAGTATTAGTTGCTTCTGCGCCAAAGCCAAGGTTAGAAACTAGGTTTACATTTGGAGTAACGCTCAAGCCGTTCCGAAGCCAAGAAGTTAGTGTCCACTGAAAATCCCAAGTAGATATACTTCCTTCATATGTGGACTGCAAAACCCATGTCCAAACTTTTACTGCCTCTGGGTCTACTAATATGTCACGAAGAAAATTCATCTCCCGAATTGCTGGCCAGAGTTTCATTTCAATATCATAATATTGCCAAGCTCGTCTCCATGATGCCCAGCCCCAAGTGTTGGGATAGCGAGAAAAATAGTAGCTATAATCTGTACGTTTACGCCCAAACTGGAAATTATCTCCTGATATGGTCATAATCCTTTCGTCATGGCGATAGTAATCGAGCAACTCTTCACAGTATCTAAAAAAACTAGGGTGTGGTAAAGTGTCGTCTTCAAGAAAAATTGCTTCCTCAACAGTATTAAAGACCCAATCAAATCCACTCGCTTGGCGCTGCTTCATCCCCATATTTACGTCTGCATAATTTTTCAACACCTCACAGTCCCAATCAACACAATCTATGATATTGCGAGTAGCAGCACACTTTTGGGCTTCATCCGATCGGTCTGCACGGGGACCATCTGCAATTACAAAAAGTTTTGGTGGTTTTGCTTGGCGAATTGTTTCAAAGACTTTTTTCGTATCATCTGGTCGGTTAAAAATGAAAAAAGCAACTGGAGTTTTGAGTTGAAAGTTAGATATCATGAATCTTTTGTTAGATTGAAACCTTTAATACCAATAAGTTCGACGGGAATCGCTTGAAACCCCAGTTGAAAAGCAGGCGAATTGTGCTTGAGTCTAAAGTCTCCTTGTTCGGGAGCGACGAACAGTGGATCTGCAATGAGAGAATTGCGGTCAAATCCAGCAATTTGCCATTGAGCTAAATTCCCTTCTGGCGTGATAGCTTTTTCAGTTTTAGCTAGGTCTAAACCGCCCATGTACCAGTAAAGATTAAAGTTACACTCTTTCATAAGATCGCGCCGCCAATTTTCATAGGTCAAAAAAAGGTCTTTATTAGGCTCCTTGTAGGCGATAATGTTGCGGCGAATGACATTGTCTTTCATAAACTGTGGGTCGTTCTTATGTGGCGATAATAAAATCTGTGTTCGCACTCCATCAACAAAGATATTGTTTTCTGCTTTATTATCTATGCCACCGTGAATATGCAAAGCACCACCTGCTGTTTCAGTTACGATATTCCCATAAATTTCAGTACCACTGGTGTAATCATCAAGATAAATCCCCCAGCTCATATGAGGAAAACTAAATTGTCCATTATCATCAGTTAAAATACCGCTAACATTTTTGATAAAGTTGTAGCGAATAATATTACCGCTTAGTTGCCTATCTCTACCACCAGTTCCAATTGCACTGCCATCGGATACTTCTTGACAGGCATCGATAATTTCATTAAATTCTACTATGTTGTTGTGTGAATAATCCTCGATTCCATTGGAAGATAGATCGATAGCACCACGAGGCGTACGTTGAAAGCGATTGTGTGCAATCTTGTTTCCATGTCCATATACGCTTATTCCATTTACCCATTTGTATATTTTTCCGAGATCGCGGATATCATTTCCTGCCAACAAATTGTTGAATGGCTGTGTTTCCACGTTCCCCTCAAGTGTCACACCACCTTCCCCTAACTGAGCCATCTTGTTGCAAATGATTCCATTTTCGTGACTGCGTCGATCCATCTTTATCCCATAGGCACCAAGCGTTGCAAAAGTACAATCTTCTATGACGCACTGTCGAACGGCTGACATATGAATAGCCGCATTGCCAGTAGCGAAAATACTCGTTGCCAAAGTGTAATCGGTATCTGCAAAGGTTAAGCCTCGAAAATGAATATGTTCTACAAAATTTTCTTTCTGCATATCCCCCTGCAATACGATCAGCTTGTCCATTGCTGGCGCAATGACTTCTACATTACTATGAAAGTCAGATGCTGTAGGCCAATAAAGTAATTCACCAGTCTTGACATCTAGATACCACTCGCCGGGACTGTCCAAAGCTTCGCGGACATTTTCAATATAAAACCGATTACCAACAGCGATAGGATATTCATCCTTTTTAAAGTTTCCAAACAGTGTGTGATTGTCTTTATCTATGTTGGTAACTGACAAAATTGCATTAGCCCAGTTTTTATCTTGATATGCATATAATTCTGCTCCTTCCCAGTTTTGCCAATTGGGAAACTGTTCTGAGTCAACAACAATATAATTCTCGCCAAATTTCAAGTTGGGACGATTAGAGCGATCGTCTCGGGCAAAGAGCCAACCACCCATCAAAGGATTATTGGGGTCAAAGTTGGGATAACGAGCGCGGATTGCCCAATTGTCACCAACCCGCAATAAGCGAAAATACCATTGACCTGTTTTCACCTCAGGCAAATTAGCAACCCAGAGATCGCCTTGTTGCTGCCAATCTGTAATTAATCGCCCACCACTAATGACAGGCTTTTCATTTGGATATGCTTTGTAGGCGATCGGGGAATCTGCTGTCCCAGAATCTTCAGAAGTGAACGCTAATGGCTCGGCTAAGAAATAAGTACCGCCCCGCACTAGAACAGTAACTGGTTGCTTGAGTATGCCACCTTGGAGATGCTTGAGTTCGCGAATGGCATCGCGTGCTTTTTGCAGTGTTGCAAAAGGCCCATCTGTATTGTCAGAATTAGGTTCTTCTTGTTTTCCCGACCAAACATCGTTGCCGTTGGAAGCTACATAAAAGAAAATAGATTCTAGGCCATTTGGTTGAGAAGCCGATACTGGTTGATGCTGAGATTGGTTCATTAAAGCACCAATTGCTATTGGATAAGCACTAGCTAACAAACCCAACCCCGTCCATGTGAAAAAAGTTCGGCGATCCATTCTTATCTTATTTTTTCGGAAGATAATTTTTGATATATCTTTTCACTAAAGGCTTAATTTCAACCAAAGCTGGAACATTTTGCAGTGGTGGCATAGATTTCTTGAGAATTCGCATACCTTCTTTTAAAAATTTTGCTTCATATAAGTAGTTGCTTTTTATTGGCTGTTGCTGTGGTGGTCGATCGTTGCCAATATCGATGAATAAATCTAACCATTGCTTAGTAATTAATTGAGGAGAAAAATTGTCTTTGACAAAATTAATCCCATTTTCACCAAATTGCTTTGCTATTGAAGGATTATTCAAAAGGTAGAGAATATTTCTTGCTAAATCTCGATCGTTGTTTCCTAGTAATCCTGTTTTTTCGTGAATCACGGTATCGAGTAGTCCCCATTTGGCCCCAGAAACAACTGGTGTACCACAGGCTTGAATTTCTACACCACTGATGCAGAATGTTTCTGAACAACCTGATGGATTAACCACTCCCACATCAGCATTTTGCAAAATTTCAATTTTCTCTGAACCTAGCAACCCGGCAAAATGTACGGACTTAATTGTATTACCGTTCTCATCAGATAAAAATGGACGTATATAATTTGCCTCATATTCTTCTTCTGCCACTCCCCATTTACCTAACTTATTATTGCGATCGTAAAGTTTTCCACTACCAATAACAATAAGCTTTGCATCTGGTTTTTTTCTGAGGATATAGGGCCAAACTCTGGCAAGATGGTGAAATCCCTTATAAAAAATAAGGTTACCTAGAAACACAACTGTATTACCTTTCTTTGATATGTCATTTTTGGGCGCATAATTTTCAACATTTAATAGGTGAAAAATTCGAGTTGACTTTTCAAAAATTTTATGATCTCTATATAAATCTAGCTCTTCTTGACCGACACACACATGACATTTAATCTGGGGACAATTTGTCATAAAATTCAAGATATTCACATCAGGAAAATTATCAGAGCGAGCAATGACTTTTATGTTTAATTTACAAAGTTTCTCCCAGAGTTCATGATTTAGGTAGCTAGATTTAAAAACAAAGATATCGCATTTTTCTTGCTCACTTTTTACTGCTGCATCGATCGTATTGTCTACTTGGCAAACATTTAAAGACGGCGGGAATAATTCTGTGCTATTTGCAAGCAGCAAAGGCTCAACTGTATCTGGATAATATTTATTCAAATAATAGGCTACAGTAACTGCGGCAAAATCAGTGCCACCAATCCCGGGATTTCCTTTTTCTGGAAATCTTAGATCGGCATTGGGATGAGGTTCATTGTTAATATAAAATCCTACTTTTATTGTTTTAGACTTCATTTCTATCTTCTATCCATAAAAGAAATCTTTTTGGTTAACTTTCATTCTTACTTAATACGATCTAAACGCTGAATTTTTCTAAAACAACTTCTTGATAACTACCTGACTTAACTACACGACCTTTTTCTAATAAATAGATGCGATCGCAATGTTCTACTGTCGAAAGGCGGTGGGCAATCATAATCAAAGTTTTACTACCAGCTAAGGCTTTGATTGCTTCGGTAACAAGGCTTTCTGTTTCGTTATCTAACGCCGCAGTTGCTTCATCGAGCACTAAAATCTCTCTCTCGTGATACAAAGCTCTGGCGATTCCTACACGCTGTCTTTGTCCGCCAGATAATCTCACTCCTCTTTCACCGACTTCAGTTTTAATTCCTTCGGGTAATTGTTCGATCAATTCTTCAAGTTGGGCTGCTTTAATCGCTTTCTGTAATTTTTGAGAGTCAATTAAAGAGTCGGGAACACCAAAGGCAATATTTCTTTCTAAAGAGTCATCTGTCAAAAAAATTGACTGAGGAATATAACCTATTAAATTTTGCCAACCTCGAATATCTTGATAAATAGACACTCCATCAACTAAAATATCTCCACTTTGAGGCTGCAAAAGCCCCAAAATAACGTCTACTAGCGTAGTTTTTCCCGCTCCAGATTTACCAATTAAAGCGATCGATTCACCTTTTTTGAGCTGCACCGAAATATTTTTGAGTGCAGCTTCTTCTAGGTTGGAATAACTATAGGTAACTTGCTTTAGTTCGATTTGTCGATCGAAGGTTAAATTGGCTTTAGTTGTTGTTTGTCTGTAAAAAGAACTTGACTCGATCGATTTAGTTTTTTCCGATCGCTCAATTTCTTTAAGATCTAAATATAGTAAGTCGATCGTGTGGCTACCGTGACGAAGTGAACCAATAGCTTGTAAACATTGACTTGCCGAAGGCATTAAACGTAAAGAAGCGATCGCAAATACTCCCAAAGTTCCCGTCAATTCTTGCATTTGCTGCTTAAAAATAATTTGCGATACGCACAGAAAAAGAACCAAGAAGACAATAATACTTGTTTCGATAATTACTCTTGGCATTACGTTTAAACTTTCTGCCAAGGTAGCAGCTCTAGCATATTGCCGAGAATAAGTGTCAATTTGTTGGGAAAAATAACTTTCACAACCAATAATCTTGGTTTCTTTTAAACCTCCTAAACCATGATTGATGATACGAATTATTTCTTGATAAGAGTCAGAACGGAGCTGCCCCCAACGCTTAAACTTGCTTCCTAATGAGTTGAATAAAATAAAAGTTGGCAACAAGACACCAAGAATCATTGCTAATAATAGTAGGTTGGTTTGAGCTAATAAAAATAGCAAAATTAAAATTACAAAAGAATTAGCGATCGCATCTAAAAGTGGCAAGATACAATAAAAAAGAAAATTAGTAGTTTCTAAAACAATGTTTTTAATGAGTCCAGCCGTGTTTCTATTTAGGTGAAAACTATAAGAAACATTTAAATAAGCCTTTAAAAGTCTAAATATTAGTTTTCTTTGCTGATGATAACTGTAGTGAACTATGTAAACTTTGGAGAGAAAGTAGAGCAGTGCTTTAGTACAAAAAATAGCCACAATGATCGAGCCAAGAAGAGCTATAAACTGGCTAGGAGATTGTACACCTAATTTTTGATAACTCCAACTTAACAAGGGAATTTTGTGGATTGAATCTGGATTTGCAGCTAAACTGAGGAACGGATTAATTAGTCCTATTCCTAATGCTTCAATAACTGATGTTAGAGTAAAGAATAGCAAGAGAAATAGTAATTCTCTTTTTCTACCCGTTAAAATGTACAAAACTTTGGTTAAATATCTAAACAAATTCATAACTAATTATTGTTTATAAAAAATCAATTTATCGAACTTGACTTGGTTATTATTCAATCTCAAATGACTAATCATTAGATAACTGTTTTTAAAAGCTGACGATAATAAATACGTTTCAAAACTTTAAGACAAAGATTTAGTGTGTAAAATTTTTTTTGCTTGCTTTAAATAAGTTATATTTTGCCGAATTCGAAAGGGAATTAATAAAGCTTTAGTCAACATCCAACCACTGCGAAATGTGGGAGGAAATAAAAAACAAGCAAAATGAGAAGCGATCGCATATGAAATTACCGTTGCGATCGCCGCGCCAACTCCTCCGTAAAGCGGAATCAAATATAAATTCAACAATACATTGGTTAAAGCTCCTAAAGAGGTGGTGGCAAAACTAAATTTTGTATAATTTTCAGCCGCTAGCCATTGACCTAAAGCTACGCCCAAAAAAACAAACGGCCCAGCCCAAACATAGACGGCTAAAATTGCCCCAGCTTCTGGATATTGCTCTCCTAAAAAGATTGTAGTTAGGGGAGTGGCAGCAAAGGTCATGGGTATGGCTATAGCTAGCGCTAGCCAGGCAACACCATCATAAAGTTGTTGTAGTTTTCCGTAGTATTCCTTTTCGCTGCGCTCTCTGGCACGCACGATCGACGGGAAAACAGAAGTACAAAATGCCCAAGGTATGAAATACCAAACTTCTGCAAATCTGATTGCTGCTGCATAATTGCCCACTGCTTTGTTACCAATCATGTTGCCCAACATGATTTGGTCGCCTCGCATGTAAATGGTGATGGTCAATCCAGATAAAATTAGCGGCCAAGCGTCATTAAAAATTTCTACTGCCATCGCTCGGTTATATTTCCAGCGTAGGGGCGATTGCCCGTGCTTGAAATAGATCCAAAACATGGCAACTGCCTTAAACATTAGGTCGAAAAAAACTAACCCAGCAAAAACTATCAAAGGCATTTTTAAGGCGATCGCCAGCAGTTTGCATAAAGAGCTGACTACGATTTGAATGCTTTTGACCATTGAGTAGGGGCCAGAAAGAACTTTGGCTATAAACCAATATTCCAAAACCTCAACGGTATCAAAAAGAGAAGCGCAAGCAACAATAACCACCAACCAACGTATTTGGGAATCTGAGTTGAAAAATGGAATCGAACTACCAATTAAAACAACGGTGACAACTCCACTTAACAATCGCAGCAAGAAAGTCGTCCCCATAATTGTTTCTGTCGATGCCTCCTCGCGGACGAGATTGCGTACGATAATTTGATTTAACCCCAAAGAAGCGATCGCCCCAAACAAACCCACATAGCTAATTCCATAGCTTAATCTCCCATAATCTTCCGACCCGAGATATCTGACTGTATAAATACCAACAAACAGAGACAGCATCATATTGAGAATGCGCTCGGACAAAAGCCAACTAACGCTACTAAGAATTTTTCTTAGCCCTGGAGGAAGATTTTCTTCAATAAATTTGAACTTGGTTAACATAAGTTGGGTTGAGTGTTAGCTAGCACGGTTCTTTTGGTTCGCGATTGGCTGTGCCAGTGCATGGTGTCGCTATAGAAGTAGTCTCTAATTTTTATCTAGCGATTTTGAGTTTGATATTTTTCGTCGGATTGGTAAAAATAGCCGCCTACAGTTGGTTCGTTTTTGGTGTCAACGTAATTGGCAACCATGCCGACAATATTTTGGTTGGTATTGAGCAACAGTTTTTTCGCAGCGATCGCACTGGCAGAATCCAAAAACTTAGGACGAACTACCATTAAAATACCATCAACCATTCTGCCTAAGAGCGTGGTATCTGCCATGCCAGATAAAGGCGGCGTATCAAAAATAATGTAATCGTAATTGTCACCTAAAGTAGAAATTAGCTGTCGCATTCTTGGCGAATCGATCAATACAACTGGGTTGGGGGGAATAGTTCCCGCTGAGAGTACATCCAGATTCGGCATTACATGTTGAATGGCTTGTTGTAGTTGGACTTCGCCACGCAAAACGTCACTCAAACCCATGGGTTCGCTCAATTTCCAAATTTGTTGCTGTCTCGGTCTACGCATATCCGCATCTACTAAAACCACCCTACGACCGACTTGGGCGATCGCCGAGGCTAAATTCGCCGAAACCGAAGATTTTCCTTCTTGGGCGATCGAACTAGTTACAGCGATTACTCTTTGGTCTTTAGTCGAATTGAACAGCTTGAGATTTGCCTGTAACATTTGAAAAGCATCCATCACTGGAGTGATAGAAAGGTCGTTAGTAGCAACAAGTCGATCGCTTAAGTCCGAACTTGGCAGCGATTTGCTTTTTTTGTCAACTAGTTTGCCAAAGTCTGGAATCACTCCCTGAAAAGTATAACCGAATAGCTCTTCGGCTTCTTTGACAGTTTTCACAGAATTATCCATTAAATCGAGTAAAAATGCGACGGCAACCCCAAGACAAGCTCCGCTAAACAGTCCTGCCATAAATATTAGCGGTCGATTTGGTTCTGAAGGTGCTTTTGGCACGACAGCTTGAGCAACCACGCGCACGTTACCAACATTTTGATTTTCTACTACCTGCGCTTCTTGCAAGCGATTTAGTAAGGTTTGATAGGTTGATTGTGCTGCTTTGGCTTTTTGCTCTAATTCTTTTTGCTGTCCTTCAAGTCCGGGCAAATGATTCAAAGCTTTTTTGCGCGTGGCAACAGCATTTTTGAAACCTGACAATCTTTTTTGCAAACCCGAACGCTGAACTTCTATGTTGACAAACTCTGCAATCTGCTGCTGTCTGAGAGCGCCATAATTGAGGAGATTGAGCTTATCTAAAGATACTTGCTTGCCAGCTAAGGTTTTTTCTACCTGCTGCTCTAACAGTCTGTTTAATTCGGCTTCTTGTTCCCTAAGACTGGCGACTTGAGGAGTTTTATCGGAAAAGCGGTTGCTCTCTTCGGCAAGTTTAACTTTTACTTCTTGCAGTTCGTTTAGAATTCGCTGTACACCAGCCGACTGACTCAAAGAAATGAAAGTTTTCGCCGAGTCTAGATCCATGCCGATCTGATTGCGTAGCTGTTGCGATCGAGCGCCCACATCTTCTAAATCGATCGTCGTGCGATCGATCTCGTTTTCGAGATCTTTAATGTAGTCGATCGTGTTGCTTGTCTCTCTGGAAAGATCGGCAAGCTGATTTTTATTTTTGAACAGGCGCAATTCTCGTTCGGCTTGGCTTGCATTCGCTTCTACCTGGGGTAGCTGTTTGGCGATAAATTCACGAGCGGCAGCAGCTTCAGCGCGGTGAGAGAGCGTATCGTTTTCTTTGTAAAGCTCGATCGTTTTGTTGACTACTGCTGCTGCAACCTCTGGATCTCTATCTTTGTAGGAAACTTGAAGCAGGTCGGTTCCTTTATTCGGTTTGACGCTGAGATTGTTCAAAAAAACCTCTGATGAGATTAAATTATCTTGCTGTTTTTTCTCACCAAGACCGAAAAATTTGAGAACTGATGTTAGTTTCCCTTCCTGATATTCTAATTGTAGCTGTGCGATCGTTTTCTCTGCGATCGGTCTAGAACTCAATATTTCTGCTTCTGTGGATAGGGGATCGCTCTTGTCAGTCAACAACTCAATGTTGCCCAGTTGATATTCATTATTAAGTCCAGCTAGTCTAGCCGAGCGATCGCTTTGAATTAAGACTTGACCTTCTGCTTTATAGATCGGTCGGCGTGAAATTGCTGCTGCCAAAGCCAAAGTAACGATCGCAGTAAAAGTTACCGTTGCTGGCAACCAACGACGTTTTAATACTAAAAAATATTTTTGAAAATCTAACTCTTCGGTAAAATCTGAATTTGATTGCATTAGCTACAGTTCCTAATTTTTTCTAAATTTTTGTCGTTAATTTTAATTAATATGCACCTTCACTGGTAAAAATTACCTGAATTGTTTTGAGTAAAATTTTACAATCTAGTATCAACGACCAATTTTGAATGTAGGTAAAATCTAAATAAAAAACTTCGTCGGAATCGGTATTAGAACGTCCGCTCACTTGCCAAAGACCGGTAATTCCTGGCAAAACTTCATGACGTAAAAAGAAATGAGGAGCGAGTTTTTCAACGTCGCGAATCGGCAGGGGACGCGGCCCGACCAAACTCATTTCGCCGCGTACGACATTAATTAATTGCGGTAATTCGTCAAGACTGAAGCGACGGAGAATTTTGCCGATTTTTGTGATGCGAGGGTCGTTTTTCATCTTAAACAACACGCCGCCTTTGACTTCGTTTTGCGCTTCGAGTTGCTTTTGTAGTTGACCGGCGTTGCTGACCATGGTGCGAAACTTCCAAACTCGGAAATGTCTGCCTTTAAGACCGACGCGAGCTTGTTTGTAGAAGATCGACCCTGGAGAGTCTATTTTGATGAGAATGGCGATCGCTAACATGGGCAGGCTTAATACTGTCAAAAGCAGAAAAGAAACAGCTACATCAAAAATACGCTTGCACCAAAAATCAACGCCAACGATCGCGGAAGAACGAAATTTTATGGTAGGAACTTCGTCGATCATGTTAATCTCAGACCACTGGGTCGGAATTTTTAGGTGAGTCGGACAAATTCTCCAGTTAATACCAGCAGATTTGAGTTCCCAAAACAAGACAATCGGATCTTCTATGTTTTCCCAAGAACAAATAAAAACTTCGTCTACTTTTTGACGGTAGGCTCTCTCGGCTACCTCGGCTACAATTTTGTCTTTTCGCTCCAAAGATAAATCGACGATATCGATAATTTTATATAGTCCAGTTCGTTTTACTAACTTCTGTATGGCAGCCGTGTCATCTCTATTGCCAACTATTAGTAATTTTCGTCTTAAAAAGGCAAATTTTCTTTTGCAGAAAATAATAATTCTGGCGACTATCAATCTTTCGCTACTAACAAATAATAAAGTTAACAACCAAGCATAAAGAAGCACCGAACGAGATACCCAAACTCCTGGATCGATTAAATAAGCAACTAATAAAAGGGTGACGTGAGCTAAGCAAAGGGTTTTTAATAAATCTAACAAACGGCGATTTTGATAAAGACCAGACGCGCACAAAACCACCAAATTGACTAAAACGATCGGCCATAACCAACTAAAACTATTTCGATCGTTAGCAATTAAGGAAAATTCGCTTACAGAAGTACCGAGTTTGGTGGCGATCGCCCATGCCGCAGAAATTGCTAGACTATCTAACCAGACAATCAAAGCAATTTTTAACCAGTACAGTTTGTTTAGATCCCCAACCCGAAATGCTTTTGGATTGCGAATATCAGCTACAAATGATTTTGAGCCAACATCTTTATGTAACATAATTGATGTTCTCCAAAAGTATTCATGTTTGTCTATAAATTTATGAAAAACTTCAGCCAATCAAAACAAAATATCTTTAAAATCCTTTCACTCATTGTTTGTGCCTTGACTTTTTTGGTGGCTTAGTCGCCAAGACCAAGTCTGTCTTGACAGTTATAACGAGTACAAACTTAACTTTGACGATACAAGTCTATATTTGCTAATACTGCTATCTAGTTCACAAAATAAAATACTATAAAATCTTTGAAAATATCTCTTTGTGACAAACAATACTAAAAATTGCTTAGTAAAATGGCGTAACTAACTATAGATGAATGATATAAGACGTTCTTTTGTCTTGCCTCCGTCAACTATTATTTATTGCTAATACCTTTTTTAAAATGCGCCAAAATTTTGGCTACTCGAAACATTTCAGGCTTTTTTGGGCTACCTTAATTTATACTTTCTGTTAACTATATTGTTTTTTTCTAAAGAAATTTTAATTGTTTCCAACCATAGGGTAGAAGAAATCAGAAAAAAAAGCTCGATCGAAATGACCATAAAGTAATTTATATCACACTAAGTTCTGTAGTTGGCTACTTAAAAAGTTGGATAAGAGAATAAAAAGCGATCGCTGGTGCTTAAAAGATGGCAAAAAGCCCTAAAAACTGGTTCAAAGCCAATTTTTATCGACTAAAATCCTAAATCTAACAATTTTAGTGGCATTATCGACTACATTTTGTTATGAAAAAAATTTGCGTTGGTTGTCTCTATTCGATACCAGCAACAAACTGTTACATTAAGTTCAGGAAAAACGATTTATTGTAACTTCAGATAGCAAATATGAATAACTCACCTTCCTCTTTCGAACCCAGAGATAGTAACCTTCAAGATTCGAGTGACGCACCCGTACAATCCCAAAATGAAGAGAGCAATAATTCCCAACCACAAGCAAGTTATGTAAAACTAGCCATGCGTAACATGGTAAACAAAGGAAAAACTTCGCTCAAACACTTTTTTCTAACTACCGTTGGCTTTTTGGCATTGTTAATCGGTCTTGCTTACTTAACTCGCTAACTAAAAATTTGATGTTGTCTCCAGTTAAAGTTGAAGTCAACTTACAAAATGTTTTCGATTCTTGGGATCTCGACACCGAGATCGAAGCGACTATTTGGCAGAAATGGTTTCAGGTTTGGTTCGAACGA
>JBOFLQ010000134.1:0-2257 GCA_051657945.1 Xenococcaceae cyanobacterium
GTTGCACGTAAATCTGACTGGCTTCTTTGATGGCTTCTTTAATCGTGCCGATCGAAGATATTTGCGAACCGATATGGTAGTGCAACAGTTGCAGACAATGCAGCATTTCTACAGCTTGTAACTGATTGACTACTTCTAAAATTTGAGGAATAGTCAAACCAAATTTAGCTCGATCGCCTGTAGATGTTCCCCAACGCCCTACGCCTTTAGTTCCCAATTTTGCCCTTACGCCCAAAATTGGTTCGATGCCTAAATTACGACTAGCTTCGATCGCCAAATATAATTCTTCAATCTGTTCGATGACGATAATTGGTTTGTGTCCCAATCTTCTCGCTAACAGTGCCGTTTCGATATATTCTTTGTCTTTATAACCGTTGCAAATTAGTAAGGGTTCGGTTGGCTTACCGTTAATAATACTCGGTTCTAGGGCGGCTAGAGCAATAATTAATTCTGGTTTTGAACCCGCTTCGAGTCCAAATTGATATGGTTTGCCAAAATGAACCAAAGCTTCAACGATGTGTCGGTGTTGGTTGCATTTAATCGGAAATACACCTTGATAGATATTGGTGTAGTTATAGCGAGCGATCGCTTTGGCAAAACAAGCATTAAGACGTTCGATGCGATCGCCCAAAATATCGGGAAAACGAATCAACATTGGCAAACCGATATTGCGTTTTTTTAATGAGTCTACCAATTCGGACAAATCTAACGATCCACCGCGATCGCCTTGAGGAGATACAGTAATATGTCCGGCAGCATTTATGGAAAAATAAGGTTCTCCCCAACCTTGAATACCATATAGTTTTTCGCTATCTTCAATCGTCCAGCGTTTTTTGATAGCGCGATCGTTGTTTTCTTCAATTGGATTGGGCGCGAGTGTATCTGCCAATGTCTTTATTTGATTCTCCAATATTGGTTTATTCTCTAATTTAACAATTCATAGTTCATAGTTCATGGTTCATGGTTCATTGCTACTTGTTCCCTATTCCCTAGCCCCTATTCCCTATTCCCTATTCCCAAGGCACGGAATCTGAGGAAACCTCAGATTATTAGTGCCGTTATTCCCTATTCCCTAGCCCCTAGCCCCTAGCCCCTATCCCCCTCTCTACTGACTTAACGCTTTCAAAAAACTCTGCAAACCACTCAACAAACCTTGTTTTTTGGGTGCGGGAGTATTTGGGCTAGCGTCATCAACACCACTTAATTTTAAAATGAGTCTATCTAAGTCTTCGCCGACAGGTTTTTGCGCTTCTTCAGCAGCTAATTCGTATCCATCTTCTTTTTCTAACCAAACTTGCCATAGCGAAGGATGAGAACGATAAACCGCAGCACTTTCTAAAGGTTTTAGATAATAGCAAGAATAAAGCGTACCTAAAAAGCGTTCTCTAAGTTGACGTGCGGCGTAACCGATACCGACAACCGAAACATCTTCTAGTTGTGGAATTAATAAAATGACAGGGCGATCGCCAGCTATGTTGCAAAGTTGTTCTACTTGTCCGACTTCCACCGACGAAGGAGACACTACCAAAAAAATCTCATCTTCTGGTGCTATTTTCATCTCTACAGGCGTGCGACTGCTACCCAAGTCAGTAATTTTAAAAGATATTTCTCCCCAATCTCTTTTTGCCAAAGAAGCAGCACCAGTATCGGGAAAAATTACCTTCAAACCCGAACCATATTCTTGAAACAGAGTAGTAAATTCAAAGGCGATCGTCTGTGCTTGTAGGGCAATTTCGGGAATTAATATTTCTACTTGCAAGCGTCCGTAGCCATCTGCTAAAGCACCTTTAGTCGCCTCTTTTGCTTGCGCGATCGCCTCTTCTAAATTTTCGGGAAAAGTAGTCATTTGTTATTTAGTTGTTTGTGATTGGTTTTGTTTTTTATTTTGACATTGAATGCTGAATTCCCGATCGCATGAGTGCTTCTATATATCTTTTTGGGAACAATAAATCATATAGCAAGAAGTAATTAACCATGTCGAGCAATGATAGATAATGCAACTATTTTAATTGTCGATGACAATCGCAATAATCTTGAAGTACTTGACCAAATTTTGGCTAGTGCTGGCTATCAAGTTCGTGTAGAAATAGATAGCAATCGGGCGATCGAGCAAGTTCGACTTCAACCACCCGATTTAATTTTGCTAGATATTATGATGCCTGAGATTGATGGCTTCGATATCTGTCAGCAGCTTAAAGTTAACTCTTTAACTAAAGATATTCCCGTAATTTTTATTAGTGCTTTAAACGATTCCATA
>JBOFLQ010000135.1:0-8440 GCA_051657945.1 Xenococcaceae cyanobacterium
TATGGAATATTCCAAGTACAAGGGTAGAGAGTCCCACTGACAAGGGTAGATATGTTGAGTAGCCGAATGAGGCGAAAGTCTCACGTTCGGTTTCGGATGGGAGGGGTGGATGGTAACATCCACCTCGACCCTAATAGGAGGTCAAAACGTAAGTTCGACGAAAATTTTTAGAGCAACGTTCGCGATTGCGTAGCACGAACGTGCGGCAGATCGCCAAAAAAAAAATGATTCTTCAATCGCAATAGTTTATAAGACCAACTCATAACGACTTTAATCTAGACGGTGGACTTGTAGCGTGCGAAGCGCGAAGAGTAACGCACCATCGAATCATAATATTGTGAATTTATTTATCTATAAGCTGCGATCGAAGCTCTGCTCGCTCTTCACCATCACAATGAGCAATGAAAATTATTCTTCTTACTAACGTTTTACAATTAAAAGTCAAAAAACGATAGTAATTATGAATGCCTACAATTCTATCTATCAAATAGTACGTCAAATTCCAAAGGGCAAAGTAGCAACTTACGGACAGATAGCAGAACTAGCTAATTTTTATGGCAAAGCACGCTTAGTTGGTTACGCTCTCTACAAGGTCGATCGAACTTCTGACATTCCCTGGCATCGAGTTATTAATGCTAAAGGTGAAATATCTTATTCTACTCTGCGATATGGAGAAGACGATTTACAACGATCGCTTTTAGAAAAAGAAGGAATTAAATTTAGTTCGGAAGGCAAAATTAACTTGCAAGAATATCTTTGGAAATTAAATTAGAACTTATACTCAATTAATTTTATGAACCATAAAAATTAAAGATTCAAACAAAATTTACGATCGAAAACGTTGTATAAATAAAAACAAGTAAAGAAGAGATGATTAATATCTCTTCTCTTCTTTTTTGGAGCTATTTCTTTAATTATATTCTTTTAAACTAAAAACAATGTTAAAAATTTTACAAACAAAAAAATATTAATCTACTATCTAATACTATTCATTTTTTTGTCGAGCGAGCTGCTCGATTTGACTTAAAAAATAGCTTTCTTGATATTTTAAAGTTCTGGCAATCTCCAAACCCTTTTGAAAAGAGACTAAAGCTTGAGAATAATTTTGCTTTTGTAAATAAATTTGACCGAGACGATCGTAAGTATTCATCAAACCATAAAAGTTATAACTTTTTTGTTCGACCTTTAAAAGTTGTTGATAAATTTGTAAGGCAGAATCGATCTGTTGATTTTCTTGATAGAGTTTGCCGAGTTTTTCTAAAGCTTGAGAAGCAAGAGAGTAATCTTGTAAAGACCAAGCTAGATCGAAAGCTTCTTGATAATTTTGAGAAGCTGGTTCTGGTCGATTCAAAGATTGATAGTCGTTGGCGATCGAGATTTTTAAAACCGCTAATTCGCGATTTTTTTGTTCCTTGAGATAAGTTTCTGCAAGTTGTAATTTAATTTTTATGCCATTAGTTGGCTGAGTTGATTCCTTGTAAATTTCGGCTAACTTACTCAGATAATTAGTTCGCTCTAAATAATTTTCTTCTTTGGTAGCGATCGCCAACAATTCTTCATAAGCCGTAGCGGCATTTTGATAATTAAAGCGAGCTAAATTTAAATTACCGATCGCCAAGAGTGCTTCTTTTTGCGTTTCTAGATTTTTTTCCTGACGAGCATTAATTAATACTTGTTGATAAATTTGCAAAGCTCGATCGAATTGTTTTATCTGCTGATAAGCTTTACCAAAAGCATTTAATAAATTAGGCTCGAGTTGTTGAGTGCTGTTTGCTTGTTGCTCGAGCGCTTCCAAGCGTTTACTAATTATCTCTACGTCATTCGATCGATTTTTTTGCCAAGCCAATTCGCCAACTCTACCCAACGCCGAAACTTCTTCAAATTGTCCTAACTCGCGACGCAATCTTAATTCTCGATACCAAATCTTAAAAGCTTCTTCTTCTTTGCTTTCGTTAAATAATTGAGAGGCTTGCGCGTTTAGATCGTCGCAAGCTTTCTCTAATTTACTTTTCTCTAAAGGACTCAGAGGGCGATCGACTTTGGGTAAAAGCGGATCTCCAAGATCTGTTTGCAAAGGATTGGTAGAACTATGTTCTTGCGTTTGACCAAAAACCAAGCCTCCATTCAACGATACCATTAACAAAAAAAATACACTCGGTAGCTGGATAATTTTTAAATAATTCATTTGCTAAATTGCTTAAAGAATGTCTCAGTTGAAATTTTTAGATTTGAAAAACAAAACAAGTCCAGAAGTTTGTAATACTGAAGACTATTAAATTAAACCGAGTGTTTCTTGCCAGGGAAATCTATGCTTCTCCAGCGTCTTCAGTCTTGCCAATTTAAAATTAAAACGAACAAAGTGGCAAGAATATTCTTTATTTTTACCTTAACGATCGCCCTCTATTTTGGTGGAATAGTTCCCGCAGCATTGGCAAAACAACCACGGGATCGGCTTTTTCTAAATTTATCGCTTGAATTTCAAGGCGAATATAAACTACCAAAAACAACTTTTCAAAATACTAAAGTTGGCGGACTTTCTGGAATCGCCTACGATCGCCAAAAAAATTTATTTTATGCTATTTCTGACGATCGCAGTAACTTCGCTCCCGCTCGATTTTACACATTAAATCTCGATCTCGATCGCAACAAAATTAACAACGTCGAATTTAAAAAAGTTACTTTTCTGACCGACGAAAAACAACAAAACTATCCCACAGGCGCGATCGATGCTGAAGGAATAGCTATATCTAACAGAGGAACTTTGTTTATCTCAAGCGAGGGCAACAAAGTAAAAGGAGTAAACCCTTTTATTGGCGAATTCGACAAAGAAACAGGAACACTAAAACAATATATTCGCATTCCCAAACGCTATTTACCCGAACCGCAACAAAAAAAGGGCATCCAAAATAATAAAGCTTTCGAATCCCTCACCCTGAGTGCCAATAGTTTGTCGCCGCAAGATCCATTTCGTTTGTTTGTTGCTACCGAGTCATCTTTAATTCAAGATGGCGTACCAAAAACATTAGAACAACAGACAAAAATTCGTATGATGCATTATGTCATCAACCCATTTGGCGATCCCGTCCTTGTCTCAGAACAACTCTATTTACTCGATCCCGGTAAATCTGAAACCTTAGCCAGCGGACTTTCGGAAATGATGGCATTACCGATCGAAGGTTTTTTTCTGAGTTTAGAGCGATCGACTAATTTGACTGGTTATGGAGATAAAATTTATCAAGTGGCAACTAACGACGCTACCGATATCTCTCCTCTTGCCAGTCTCGATGGCGATCTCGGTCAAATTCGATCCCTGCGAAAAAAATTGTTACTAGATTTAGGTCAACTAGGCATTGAATTAGATAACTTAGAAGGGATGACATTCGGCCCTCGTTTATCAGATGGAAGTCAAAGTCTGATTCTAGTTAGCGATGACAACTTTAACCAAGACCAAGTAACCCAGTTTTTGCTGTTTAAGTTGAAAGGGATCTAATCTCGATCGGGCAAAGGGCATCGGGCAAAGGGCAAAGTCAAGAGTCAAGAGTCAAAAGCAAGTAGTACAAAAGTAATTACCCAAACCGAAAACTTTTTTGCCGCATGGCTGTTAAACTTTTGACTTTTGCAACTGTACGCGACCGGTCGCGTCTCTACGACTTTTGACTTTACATTTTTCCCCTAATCCTTATTCAAAGAGGCGCAGCCATTAACAATAGTCTTTCCATCAACCAAGGGGCGACTCTTTGACCTAAAGCTGCCATATGACTCTGCCAACCTACTAAAATTTCTGAAGAGCTAGATTTTTTGTGCAATTGTTTTACTAGTTTTTGGGCGACTCGTTCGGGAGTCATTGGCGTTACCCAACGAAATAGCTTTAAATTTTTGACCATGTCTGTTGTAGTTAGGGTTGGTAGCAAAGCCATCACGCGAATATTGTAAGCAGCTAATTCACCGCGTAAAGCTTGAGTAAAGCCCAAAAGAGCGAATTTCGTGGCTGAATAAGTTGCCATTGTCGGGGCTGCTACCTTTCCCATCAAGCTAGAAACGTTGACGATCGTTCCTTCTCTTCTTGCAGCCATTTGACGCGCAATTAAACGGGTAATTGTATAAGTACCTAGCAAATTTAAAGAAATTTCTTCGTGTACCTTTGGTAATTTAGATTGCAAGAAAGGAGTTTGATGGGCAACGCCAGCACAATTAATTAAGAAGTCGATCGCGCCATGTCTCCGCAATGCAGGAGTTATTGCTAGGTTTACCATTCTCGGTTCGGTCAAATCCACAGCTAAAGGAATGGTTTCTACATTAAAGGCTTGTATTTCTGCGGCTACCTCTGCCAAACGCTGACGATCGCGCGCCACCAATAACAGCTTTTTGATTCCTCCCTTGGCCAATTCTAAAGCGATCGCTCGCCCAATTCCACGAGTAGCCCCTGTAACCAAGGCTGTTTTTCCTTGAATACTCACTGATAAATACCTCCAGAGTGTTAGTTTTTTAAGTTCGGACAGCACTGACTAAACCTTTCTCATGTTTGAGAAGGTAGAGCAGTCAATAAAGCGCCATTTCAAAAGCGAACGCTGTTTTCAGGCAACATTGGCATTATTAACGCTTTAAAATTTCAAATCCGAACTGTTTTTTGGCTGGAAGTAAGCTAAAATATGGAACATTAGGGTAAAAAATAGCTCTTGTTAGTAAATTAGCGCTAGCTTGAGTAATTAATATCGGTACAGTCCAGCCAGGCTGTACTTTACTTTTTAGCCAGAGTTTGCCTCTTCTAGCAAAACTTTTTTTGAATCTAGTCGCTCAAATATTGCCTTTAACGAGCGAGTTTTTGACAAGTTTGACCATAAACAAAAATAAAACCGCTTCAAAATCTAAAATCTTTTCTCGATCGAAGATTTTATCAATTTAACTGAGCCTACACTAACAACAGAAATCAAGTAGCCGCAACATTTCTTAAAAAGAAAGCCAATTTGTAAACTCGCTTAACAATCATCGAAGTCATTCTCATAAAACAAAGTTAATTAAATTGTTTTTGCTTTGTGAGGTGAAGACTTGAAAATTGTCCGATCGTACAGAAAAACTGCTTACTTTGGCAAGCCGATCGATAATTTGGTAAACATTCATAATTACTAACTCCATTGGATTAATTCTCATAGAGCTACTTTATTTATGGGCAAAAGGACGCAAATTTTATCTATCTAGCGAAAGATAAATACGCTATAAGCACAAACTAACAGTTAAATCAATTCTCTGCAATATTTGTTAAAGCTATTTTCAAAGACTCTTGACTAAACGCGTTACCGATTCTACTAATAAGTTATTTGGAGTGCGATCGTCGGGCGATCGAAGTTGCCAAAAAAGGTCGTTTCAAATCAAGTCAAACCCTAGGCATATAATTAATTATGGCGATCCGCTTACAAAATCCTTAAAATTAGTGAAAACACGTAGATATAAATACTTAAGCAAAAAGATCGGTAGATATACACTGGAGGCGATCGTTTTTTATCTTTATTAATGCGATCGCTACCAGACAAGGTTTTAAAATAATTAGCATTGTTATTATTAATTACCTTTGTCAATGACACATTCAACCGATATTATTACGCTAGCGCGCTGGATGGCTGCTGACTTTAGCAATCAAGCACAAGCATTTGACAATCCACCTTTTTTTGCCCACATTCGCGTTTGTATGCGTCCTTTACCCGAATCGATACTATCGGGAACAAGCTTGTTTTTAGAACAAGCTTACGATTTCATGCTCAATGCCCCTTATCGTCTTAGAGTATTAAAATTTGCTGTTGTTAACGGCATCATCGAATTAGAAAACTATAAAGTAAAAGAAGAAGAAAAATTCTACGGCGCTTCCCGCGATTTGAACAAATTGCAACTTTTGCAAACCGAAAATTTAGAAAAATTACCAGGTTGCGACATGACAGTTGAATGGACTGGTTCTGTTTTTCAAGGTCGAATCAAACCAGGAAAAGCTTGTATTGTCGAGCGTAAAGGGCAAAAAACTTACCTAGATAATAGTTTTGAAATAAATGAAGAGAAACTAATTAGTTTCGATCGAGGACTAGATCCCGAAACCGACGAATTAGTTTGGGGTTCGATCGCAGGGCCTTTTCATTTCATACGTAAAACGAGTTTTTCAAACGAAGTTGTTCGTAGTTCATAGTTTATAGGGCAATGGGCAACGCTGCACTGGGCATCGGGCATCGGGCATCGGGCATCGGGCATCGGATAATTACTTTTGACAAATGTAGAGACGCGACATGTCCCTAATCCCTACTCCCTAACTCCCTAGTCCCTATTCCCTAGTCCCTAATCCCTATTCCCTAACCCCTTTTTTATGAAATCTAGAAACAGTTATTCTCCTCCAAAATCTACTTTTTATATTGCTGCTGGAACGATTTTTGTGTTTGGTATGCTCTTTTTACGACCGTTTGCGATCGTCAATGCTGGAGAGAGAGGCGTAGTAATGAGTTTTGGTAAAGTGCAAGATAAAGTGTTCGACGAAGGCATTCATTTTATTTTGCCAATTATTACTTCAGTACAAAATTTGACCGTCAGAGTCCAAAAAAATGACGTTGAAGCCGCAGCATCTTCCAAAGACTTGCAAGATGTTAAAGCTAATGTAGCGATTAACTGGCATATCGATCCCGAACGAGTCAATCAAGTTTTTCAACGCATTGGTGATGAAGAACAAATAATTTTACGAATTCTCGAACCATCCGTTTCCGAAGTGGTTAAAGCTGCAACCGCAAAAAAAACCGCCGAACAAATTATCACAAAAAGAACAGAATTAAAAGAAGAAATCGATCGAGCATTAGCAGAAAGATTGCGAGATTATGGAATACTTGTCGATGATGTTTCCCTAGTCGATGTTTCTTTTTCCGATGAATTTGCCAAAGCGATCGAATCCAAACAAATCGCCGAACAACAAGCCAAGCAAGCCGACTATGAAGCACTCAAAGCAGGTAAACTAGCCCAAGCCCAAATAAATCGAGCTAAAGGACAAGCAGAAGCCCAACGCTTGCAAAAGCTAACCTTAACTAAAGAACTACTCCAACAACAGGCGATCGAAAAATGGGACGGTAAATTTCCTACCGTCATGGGCGGTAACGGTACGCTTCCTCTGGTAAATATTAATCCTGGTAGCTTGGCAGAACAAAAATAGGGGCTAGGGGTTAGGGGTTAGGGAATAGGGAAATAGGGCAATAAACCATGAACCATGAACTATGAACCATTACCTTTCTCTCGACAAAACAAAGACATTTCCTTCGTTACCGCGTCCGATTCGCAGATCTTCATCTAAATAAGTTATTTCTAGCCAAGCTTTGCGATCGCGATTATCAATTCCAAAATCAAGAGGAGGAAATTTTTTTCCCGTTTCGATTTGTTCGACATATTTGCTCGGATTCTCATAGGCTAAAAGTTTCTGCAAACCAACGATCGAACGCTCGAAATTAACATTAACTCGACTTTCGCTAACAGGTTCGATCGAAGCAACCACACTTACCACAGCTTCTAGCCAAGGCAAACCGAAAATTTCGGCAATGTTGTAGATTTTTGCTTCAGCCATGCGAACGCATTGATAAATTTGCCCTAACTTTAATAAAGGAACTCGATCTAATCCCAGTAAATCTCGACTGCTCGTATAGAGCAAACGCCAGTTACCTTCTAATAAATCTCGACGTTCGAGGGGTTCGGGTGTGGGATTGCCATCTTCTACCCGTTGGATTGCCGAGAGGATTTTTACTTTATCTGTTTCATTAGCAAGCAAACCACGATTTTGAGGAGCGATCGCTTCTAATAATTCTGCTTTTTTACTCATTACTAATACAGTTATAGGACACAACACGATTAAAACCGCATTATGTTAGCAATAGCCACTTAAATATTGCTACCTAAAAGGAGGTATTTTTCAAAGTCAAAAGAAAACTTTTGGCATTTAAAAATTTTACCAACTTTTTACGTCTCTTCGCTCTAAGATTAGAACAGTCTTGGTCTTGAGATTAACTCGTTTTTTCTTGGAAACGTCTAATAATCTTCCGTTACAATTAGAGTTCAGTCATAATGCTTCGATCGATCGCAAGCTATAGAATAGTAAATAATTTAACGCTAAGAATCGTCAATTAACCTAAGCTATGAACAATCCTTCTTTACATCAAGAGTCTCGTTATGAGCCAGCGACAGTCATTCCCCTCAAACAAGAAATCTCTCTAATTGATTGGTTAAAAGCTAATAATCGCCTCATTCCTCGCGAATCGCACGAAATCCCTGAGGTTGTTGCAACAGGAGGAGAACTAGATACAGAAGAATTGGATGGTTTTATCGACGGCGATGACGACGACGATTTCGATGATGATTTCGATGATGACGCTGATGACTAGGGGATAGGGAAAAAGTCACTCATTCACTCATTCAAAAGTCAAGGCGCGTCAAA
>JBOFLQ010000136.1:0-10295 GCA_051657945.1 Xenococcaceae cyanobacterium
TGCTAGCGTTATTGGTAGCGTTCGATTGAGATTTTATGATTGTTAAAACACCAGATTGGGTTAAAAACGCTATTTTTTATCAGATTTTTCCCGATCGCTTTGCCAAAAGCAAACAAAACCATCGCGGTTTGATTCGATCGGATAATCTAGAACCGTGGGAAACTAATCCGACATTTCAAGGATACAAGGGCGGAGATTTATGGGGAATAATCGAAAAACTCGATTATCTAAAAGATTTAGGTATTAATGCCATTTACCTAACTCCCATCTTTCAATCTTCTTCCAACCATCGCTATCATACTCACGATTACTATCAAATCGATCCCATGTTGGGCGGCATTCAAGCTTTTGATGCTTTAATTGAAGCAGCCCATCAAAAAGATATTAAAATTGTTCTCGACGGCGTATTCAATCATGTCGGTCGTGGCTTTTTTTACTTTAATGATATTCTCGAACACGGCCCTTATTCGCCTTGGTTGAATTGGTTTCACATCGAAAATTGGCCGCTATCTGCCTATGATGGTAGCAAACCAGCTAACTATGGCAGTTGGGTTGATAATCGCGCCCTACCTCAATTTAATCACGAAAATCCGCAAGTGCGCGAATACATCATGCAGATTGGTGAATACTGGCTAAACCGAGGCATTGATGGCTGGCGTTTAGATGTACCATTTGAAATTAAAGTACCTGGTTTTTGGCAAGAATTTCGCGATCGCGTCAAAGCCATCAATCCAGAGGCGTATATCGTTGGAGAGGTTTGGTATGATGCACGTCCCTGGTTAGATGGTACACAATTTGATGGGGTGATGAATTATTTATTTTCTGCGCCTACTATTGCATTTACCGCAGGCGATCGCGTTTTGATGGAATACGTTGAAAGTATTTCTTACACTCCCTATCCTGCCTTATCTGCAAGGCAATATGCTAATAGTATTAAAGAATTATTAGCCCTCTATCCCTGGGAAATTCAACAAGCTCAGTATAACTTGCTAGACAGTCACGATACCGCCAGAGTATTAACCCTGACAGGCAATGACAAAAAGAGCGTCGAACTGGCTACAATCTTACTAATGACATTTCCTGGTGCGCCTAGTATCTATTATGGCAATGAAGTTGGTTTGCCAGGAGGTTTAGATCCAGATTGTCGTCGCAGTTTTCCAGAAGAAAAAGATTGGGATTTAAATACTCTCAAATATCACAAACAATTAATTGCTTTAAGAAAACAATATGCATCACTGCGTACTGGTGCTTACGAACTTCTCTATGCTGACGAAAATGTTTATGTCTTTGCCAGAATATTAGGGGATGAAGAAATAATTATTGCCGTGAATATCGATAATGCATCCGCACAAGTCAATTTTCCAGTGACGCAATTAAAATCTTGTCCCGAAAAAATTCTTTATGGTGAAGTGCAAATTGCTTGGAGCGATCGCGAAGGAAAAAGTTATTTAGAATTAACTTTACCGAACCGTAGTGGTTGCATCTTTTGCTGACATTAAGATAAACTTTTGGCTTATATTTTTGCGAAAAACATCTATCTCTAGCTGTTCGACTTGCTCAGCAGCTAGAGGAGGTCAGAGAGACCCTGCCGTAAAACGACAGGGCTTCCTCTGACTTCGTGAAAACGTAAATTTATCTTTAGAAACTAACGTAAAATTATTTCTAATTAAAATTTCTTCCGAATAAGAAAAATCTCTTTTTTGGACTTTTCCCGACATTTTTATAAATTTAAGAGTGTCATTAATCGGGTTTATATACATAGTCAATAGAAAATCTTTAAGTTTACGTTCATAAACTCGATCTTTACTGTCGTCAATTCTAGTTTGTTTTACATCTGAAGCCAAATTCAATGAAATTTCTTTTCGAGCGTCAAGATCGGACATATTAAACATACCAGAAAAGCCCATATATCTAAGATTAGTCTTGTTGTTTTTGTATTCTTCAAATTCATTGACAGAGTATTGTCGAAGTTCGGGGCTGTAAGTCCATACTCGATCTCCATCGGAGATAATAATATATTTATCTCCTATCGATCTATCTGATTTAACAAAAGTAATTTCAGAGTAAAATTTATTAGGATAGGCAAAAGTTGTTTTGTTTATTACAGAAAATTTAAAATCAATATTAGGATTGCTTTGTAAAAATTCTAGCTTTGATTCAGTATAATTTATGTCTCCTTTTAAAAAATTATCCCAAGCTTTTTTGAGAGAATTTTTGGCAGCTCTATCTGCATTTTTTTGCTCTATGTTAGATTCACTAAGTAATTGTGATTTATCGGAAGATAATACCTGCGATGGAACAATAAACAATCCAATTGCTACGATCGTCGTAGTCACAAAAAAATTAAGCGTTCTGTCCATTTAAAATTTTCTTAATTTTATTTAAATAAAATTATATGTAATAAGTATTCGTTCAATGCAAAGATTTGATGAATTTTGCGTTTAATGCATTTTTCAGTCGTATTAATTATAGAAAAAGCTTTAATACCTTAAATAAGGTAAGCGAGTTTAACTTTGCAGAAGAAAAAAATTTAAATTATTGAGTTAGTTGGTCAACAGCCCTAAAAAAATTCGTTACCATCGAATAACCAAAAAATTATAATCGTTTCTTATGGCAGTTAAAAAGCAATTTTCTAGCTTTGACGAACTTCTTACTAATACTGAAGTTCCCGTATTAGTAGATTTTTATGCAACTTGGTGCGGCCCTTGTCAAATGATGTCTCCAATTTTAGAACAAGTTGGAGGACATTTAAAAGATCGTTTGCAGGTAGTCAAAATTGACACGGATAAATATCCAGAGTTAGCAACACAATACCAAATTCATGCGCTACCCACATTGGTTTTATTCAAAAATGGCGAACCGATCGAGCGCATTGAAGGTGTCGTTCAAGCACCGCAACTCATTCAACACTTACAAGCTTTAGTATAATCCCAACCGAAGAATTCGGAAATTACCAATCCGAATTCTTTGCTTGCGATCGGAAAATAAAAGGCGAGCATTTAACTGTAAAATTTAGTTTGGATTGTATTTACTGCTTTTTTAATGGAATTTAGATCGCTTGCCAAATAAAATTTTGGCACTATGTCGTTAGCAAAAAACATGTCAAAACCGAACGCGATCGAAACCAATACAGACAGACAAATAAAGCAACATCATCAAAAAAATTTGCACGACGCGATTGCAATCGCCGTGCAGGCTACGCGATCTCCCGAAAGGAGTGCTACGCAATCGAAATTCGGAAACTATGATAAGCATACAAGTAGAAAAACTCGAACTAGACTTACAAAAAGTCAATCAAAAACTATCAGATGCAGACTCAACCGAAATAGTCAAATGGGCGGCTAAAACTTTTGACGATGGTTTAGTCATGACAACTAGCTTCGGTATTCAAGCAGCAGTTATGCTGCATTTAGTCACTCAAGTAATACCAGATATTCCCGTCATTTGGATCGACACTGGCTATCTTCCCGCAGAAACCTATAAATTCGCCGAAGAATTAACCGAAAGATTAAATCTCAATCTCAAAGTCTATCAATCAAATCTTTCTCCCGCCAGAATGGAAGCTTTGTACGGTAAACTTTGGGAACAAAACGATGTAACTGCCTTCAATCTCTACGATCGCATTAGAAAAGTCGAACCAATGCAACGGGCATTAAAAGAATTAAATGCCACAGCTTGGTTGACTGGTTTGCGTAAAAGCCAAACCGATCGTCGTCAAACTCTCGATCGCGTTGGCAAACAAGACGAACAATACAAAATTCTACCTATACTCGATTGGAATTCAAAACGAATTTACGAGTATTTAATGGCTTATGACCTACCCTATCATCCCTTTTTCGATCGGGGGTACGTAACTGTCGGCGATTGGCATTCTAGCCGCCCTATGACTGCTGATGACACTCACGAACGGGATACTCGTTTCAACGGCTTAAAACAAGAATGCGGTTTACACTTGCCTCAGACTCCTGAAGAAGCCCAAAGTTTGGATTCAAGTACACTTTAGTTTATGGTTCATGGTTGATTGCCCCTCTGCCTTCTTTCAACTTGCCAGCCAAACAGCTAAATTTTTGACATAGGCATGAATATCTGCCAAAGCTTGAGGACTTTGTTGCATCGTATTTCCAGGCGGTTCGTCTACAAAACTGGGGCAACCTTTAGCAATGTCCCAGTTATAATCGACAATTTGTGGCAAAATCAAAATATTTACTGGCTGCCTTTAGTTGCTGCCGCATCTCGATCCACGCCTAAAGGTCGCTATCGCTCGTGGGCTTTCTGCTTTACTTCTTGTAATGAACGATCGACGATGAACAATGAACCTTTTTAAAGCTTAGTCAACAAACCTAAAAGTCTTTTCGTATTCGCTGTCAACAATGTCCGACGATAGGCATCGGCTGCTTTTTTAATTGCTTCTGCCTGAGTGGGATAGGGATGAATGACACTACTGAGTTTACTCAAACCGAGTTTACCGACGATCGCTGTGGTTACTTCTGAAATCATTTCTCCAGCATGACGCGCCACGATAGTTGCACCCAAAATGCGATCGGAGTTTTTTTCGTGGAGAATTTTGACAAAGCCTTCTTCTTCTCCGTCAGCGATCGCGCGATCGACACTACTAAAAGGAATGAGAATTGTATTGGTATTAATTCCTTTCTGTTGCGCTTCTTTTTCGTACATACCGACATGGGCAATTTCAGGATCGGTATATGTTACCCACGGCATGACTAAATCGCTGAGTTTATATCTACCAAAACCAAAGGGAGAAAACAAAGTATTTTTAATTACGATTCGCGCCGCCGAGTCGGCAGCATGGGTAAATTTCCAATTCATGCAGATATCGCCAGCCG
Source organism: Xenococcaceae cyanobacterium (assembly GCA_051657945.1). Classification (GTDB taxonomy): domain Bacteria; phylum Cyanobacteriota; class Cyanobacteriia; order Cyanobacteriales; family Xenococcaceae; genus CAZJTL01. Next base: position 4,845 of record JBOFLQ010000136.1, read on the forward strand.
CATAAATTTTGGGATTGCTAGTTTGCAGATAATCGTTAACAAATACTCCTCGATGGCGATCGTATTCTACTCCAACCGCTTCTAAATTTAAGCCTTCAACATTGGGGGCGCGCCCCGCACCAGCTAAAATTTCATTGACAGTAACAGATTCTTCGCGATCGCCGTTTTTGAAATACAGAGTTTTTCCCGCATCAGTTTTTTCTACTCTGAGGATTTGACAATCCAACACCAAACGAATATTTTCGCGAAGAAATTTATTTTGCAAAATTTCGGCAGCATCGTCATCTTCTTTATTTAAAATATGCGAACTGTTGTGGAATAATATTACTTGAGAACCCAAACGACTAAAAGCTTGTGCCATTTCACAACCGATCGGCCCTCCACCAATAACGGCAAAACGTTGGGGACGTTCGGTTAGAGAAAAAACTGTTTCGTTAGTGAGATATCCAGCTTCTTCAATTCCTTGAATTGATGGTTGCACCGCTCTAGCACCCGTAGCAATGACAGCTTTTTTAAATTTGAGAGTGCGATTATCTACCGTGACAGTATTTTTACTGCTAAAACTAGCTTCTCCCAAAAAAACATCAATTCCTAATTTTTTAAAGCGATCGGCTGAATCATTATGGCTGATTCCCGCACGCAAGCGACGCATTCTTTCCATCACCGCAGCAAAATCAACTTCAACGCCATCGCCAACTTTAACGCCAAAATTACTTGCTTCTCTAATTTCACCGATGACGCGAGAAGAACGAATGACGCATTTAGAAGGGACACAACCAACGTTTAAGCAATCTCCTCCCATGAGATGCTTTTCAATTATTGCCACTTTCAAACCCAAATCCAAACCCGCCGCACCTGCTGCAACCACCAAACCCGCCGTACCCGCACCAATAACGACTAAGTCATAGCGATCGCAAGGTTGGGGATTAACCCAATCGGGTGGATGCACGTAAGAAACTAGTTTTTGATTGTGAACGTCCATAGGTGAGACGTTAACTTTGGTAAAAGTTGAATTTGACATAGGGAGAGGGGTTAGGGGTTAGGGATTAGGGGCTAGGGATTAGGGGAAAAGTCAAAAGTCAAAAGTCAAAAGTCAAAAGTCAAAAGTTTTATGTTTTAAATCAATTGACTGGTGTCAGAGTTTTAGTCTTTCGTGTTAAGTTTCTCCACGCCAGACAGGGCTAGGATTAGAAATTAGGGGCAAATAGCAAGTGTGCCGCGTTTTTACTTATTACTTATTACTCATTACTCATTACTTATTACTCATTACTCATTAGTCATTACTTAATTTCACGACTCTACTCTTTCAATACTTCTAAGATAGTATTTGCCAGCAGATTCAAATCGACTGGTTTGGAGATGTGTCGCTGAAAACCGGCTTTGAGGGCTTTCTCGGCATCTTCTGTTCTAGCGTAGGCGGTTAGGGCGATCGCGGGTATTTGTTTGCTTCGATCGCCCTGTAGATTGCGAATTTGCTGCAAAAGTTCGTAACCATCCATTTCTGGCATGGCAATGTCGCTGATTAAAATGTCTGGTTTATCGTTTTTTAGGGCTAGAAGCGCTTCTTGAGGGCATAAACATGGAATTACCTCAGCTTGATAATAACTTAGGGTTAGAGCGAGAAATTCGAGGTTGTCGGGGTCGTCTTCTACGAGTAAAACTTTCGTTCCCGTCAAGTCGATTTGCTGCGAAGATACTTCAAGATCGCGATCGCTTTCTAATTCGGAGTTTAATAACGGTAAGTTAACGGTAAAGGTTGCTCCAAAATCAATGCCGAGACTACTAACATTGACTCTACCGCCGTGTAATTCGACGAGATGACGCACGATCGCTAGTCCCAAACCCAATCCGCCAAATTGACGCGTGGTGGAAGAATCTGCCTGTCGGAAATAGTCAAATACGTGAGGGATAAATTTGGATTCTATTCCCTTTCCTGTGTCGCTAACGGTGATTTGTGCTTCATTGCCGACGCGATCGAGTCTGACATCAATCCTACCTCCATTCGGAGTGAATTTAATCGCATTAGATAGCAGATTCCAGATAATTTGCTGCAAGCGTGAGAAGTCGCCCATAACTTGACCGATCGATCCTAGTTTAGTTTCGATCGCGATCGATTTGGCATTGGCGGCAATACTTACGGTTTCGATCGCTGCTTGAATCGTATAAACAAGATCGACGGGGGCGACTTTGAGATTCATTTTACCGCGCAGAATGCGAGCGATATCGAGCAAATCATCGATTAAATTCAACAATGATTTGGCGTTACGTTCGATCGCTGCCAAACCTTGCGCTTTTTTTTCTTCATCGAAACTATAAGTTTGCAACATTTGCGTCCAGCCTAAAATAGGATTGAGAGGAGAACGTAATTCGTGGGAAAGAACTGCCAAAAATTCATCTTTGATGCGGTTGGCATTTTCGGCTTCTTCTCTGGCTGCTTTTTCTCTGGCAAAAGCTTGTTTGCGATCGCTTAAGTCGAGTATGAAAGCAACAGATTCTTCTCTTGCTTCTCCTACCAAACCATAGCCTACCAATACGGGGATGCGATTACCATTTTTGCAAATGTATTCTTTTTCGTAAGCATTACAAGCGCCTCTTTCTCTTGCTTCTGCAATTTTCTCTCGATCGAGTGGTAAAAATTCTTCAGGAGTAAGTTCATTCCAGCGCAATCTTTCTGCTTGTAAATCTTCTCTGGTGTAACCGATTATTCGCAAAAATTCGTCGTTGGCTTCAAGAATATTGCCATGAACATCACCATAAATTACACCGATTGTATTTGCCTTAAAAAAGCTCTGCAATCGTTCTTCACTATGAAATAATCTTTTCTCCATCTGTTTGCGAACAGTAATATCTCGATTTACTTCGAGAATTCCCGTTGCATTTCCGCATTCGTCTTTTACTAAAACCTGACGACTTTCAATAATAATTTGCCTTCCGTCTCGTTGGGTATGGATGAGTTCGCCTTGCCAACCTTCGGTTTGGATGAGAATTTTGTCTAACTCCGCACAGTCAGAGGGAATTTCTTTTCTTCCGTGGCTTCCGCTTTTAGCGGAAGCCACGGAAAATTGAGTTTGCAACATTAGATGGGCATTTTGTCCGATCGCTTCTGCACCCGTCCAACCATACAATTCTTCAGCACTGCGATTCCAGTAAACAATATTGTTGTCAATATCTCGAACAAAAATAGCTTCGTAAGTCAAGTCTAGCAATTGAGCTTGCCTTGCTAATTGTTCGGATGTACGTTTGCGATCGGTAATATCAGTTGACACGCCAATTATGCCGATAATGTTTCCCGCTTCGTCGCGATAGGCAAATTTAGTAGAAAGATAGGTAAGATTATGCTGCGGGAATTTTACGGTTTCTTCAAAAACTTTTGTTTCGCCAGTCTCCATGATGAGGCGATCGTTTTCCATAACTGCCATTGCATCATCGCGATCGAGATTGATATCTAAATCGGTAAGTCCGATAATTTCTGACTCTGGTTTGCCGATTAATTCAATCGTAGCTGGGTTTACTGAGGTGTAACGCCCCTGTCTATCTTTGGCAAAAATTAGTGTAGAAGTAGCCTGGTTAATAGCGTCTAAAATTGCTGTTTTTTCGCGCAAAGCTGTTTCCGCTTTAACTCGATCGCTAATATCGACTAAAGTAACGAGGACACGATCGAATTTTTGATTAGCTGGCGGAAACCTAATTGTAAATAAAACATTCAAACGGTTGCCTTTTAAAGTTTGTAAGACAGTTTCACCAGAATAAAAAGTTTCTTCGTTAGCGAGCGCTAATATTTCCTCAATAAAAGCTTCAGTTGTTTCTGGCAAAAAAATTTCAGCTAGTGAATTTAGCAATTGCTGCTTGTCTTCTACCTCTAACATTTGCAAAGTAATTTGATTGATATCCAAAATTCTTATCATCGCGATCGCTTCTCGCACAAATTCTGGATGTTCGGCACAATATGCACGAAAATCGGTTACGCCTTCAGCTTTAAGCCGTTCGATCGCCGCTTTAAGTTGAGAAAAATCTTCCTCCCAAACCGATACACCAACAGCTTCAAAAATATAGCGATAGCGTTGTTCTCTTTCTGCTATCTCAATTTCAGCTTGTTTGTGTTCGACTGACGCGCGATAGCGATCGCTAACATCTGTCGTACTACCGACAATTCTAATAATTTTTCCCGAACTATTTTTAACCGCAATACCGCGATCTTCTACCCAAATATAATGTCCGTCTCGGTGACGCATTCGATATTCTGAGTGATAGCGATTATTTTTAGCTAAATCGTCCCAAAAGGCATCGCTATCTAAATTTTTAAAATCTTCAGGATGCATGCGATCGAACCACCATTGTATAGTTGGTTCAGCCTCTTCTAAACTGTAACCGAGAATTGCTGTCAAACCGCAACTTCTTTCGATGCGATCGATCTCTAAATCCCAATCAAAAATCAAACAATTGACTGCTTTTGCTGCTAACTCAAAACGTTCGTTAGCAATTTGCAACTCATTTTTCAACGAAGGCAGAAGTACGAAGGACGGGGCGTTTAAACATAGGAGGAAACCTCCTATGTCAGCCCCTCCAGAGGGCAGAAGGTTAACAGCCGCTTCTTCTAATCTTTGGTTTTCACCATTCAATTGGGTAGAACTTTCTTCTGCCTTCTCCCGCAGAGAATTAACACTTTCGCATCCATCCTCTATTCTTTCTGGTGTTGTTATTTCAAAAAAATTAGTTACGACTGCATAGGGTGTCGTTTCCCTAATTTGAAATAAGGGTTGTGCGTCTATTGCAAGCCAAATTACTTCGCCACTTAGCTTAGTAAAACTCATTATGACATTATCGCAAGCTTTCCCAGTAGCAAAAACAATTGCGGCGGGATAAAAATGTTCGGAATTTAATGTTTCATTTGATTCGATCGATCGCCAACGAGAATTAAAATCGGTCAATTCTTCTAGTTGCGAGAATTTCAATTCGAGAATGCTTTCGGCATCTGGATTAAAAGCTTGAATGCTACCATCTGTAAGTTGAAGGATCGCACCCTTTTGCCTGGATAACAAGGAGAAGTGATACATTCGCTCATTAAGTGTTTCGTCTGCTCGTGCGTTAATTAACCGATTTTTCAATTAAAATAACAAGTCGAAATCGACTTAAATTAAATGATAAAAAATTCGCACAAGATTTTAAATGCTAATTAAAAATTAAATTCGATCCTAATTTTAAATAAAGACGAGACACTATTTTTAAGTAGGGGCGATTTTGACTTTATTTTTTTTTAATAAGTCCGAGCGATAATTTTCAAGTAACGAGTTATTGTTGAGTTTTTAATAAATATAAGTTACAAATTTTTTCTCTCGATCGCTTCTACCAAAAGATAGAATGTTATCGGGATTATTAATTTTCTCCCTATCCCTACCCCCTAATCCCTAATCCCTAATCCCTAATCCCTATTCCCTATTCCCTATTCCCTAA
>JBOFLQ010000137.1:0-38459 GCA_051657945.1 Xenococcaceae cyanobacterium
AATAGCCCGATCCACCAGCGACTCCGTCTAATTGTTCTTCAGATAATTCGATCGCACTGTTGTCAGAAATGATTTGTTCGTTATTCATGATTTAGATTTTTCCTTTGTTTGTAATTAGTGATGTGTTTGAGTTGCATCTAGCTTCTGTTGAATCAAGCTCAGTTTTTATTTGTTTTGTTTCGTTTGCCATCGCAACTGTATTCATATTAGGAATTTTCAATTTCCAACACATGTGTTAAATGTCATGAGTCTTGTCTCAACAAAATAACTAAGTTTACTCAGACCAAGGTATTGTTTTAGGTAGATCTACTTAAGACTTTAGTCAGATAAAAATTCTCGACACTTGCAACGAAAGTTGGAATTTATCTATATTTTTGTTATTTGTGGCGCGATCGAACGTATCAATAAAGATAGAAGAAAAATATTTTAGACTTACGAATGGAAAATAATGTTGTCGAAATATCTACAACGCCTTCCTCGATTTTCTGGGTTTAGCAATCTCAAACTCGCCCAAAAATTTACCTTGCTGCTATCGCTGGTGTTTGTTGGGGCTATCTTATTAAGCGGATTAGCCCTATCAAAAGCACTAGAACATAAAGCTGAAAAAGAAATACAAGATCGAGCGCAAGTGTTGATGACGATGGTAAATTCAGTTAGAGATTACAATAGCGATCGTATCACCCCTATAGTAGAATTAGTACAAGCAGACAGAGAAGACTTTCTGCCCGAAGCCATACCTAGCTTTGCAGTTCGCGAGAGTTTTGAAAAATTTCGCCAAAATAGAGAATATCGAGATTTCTTCTACAAAGATGCTGCCCTAAATCCTACTAACTTAAGGGATAAAGCAGACGACTTCGAAAAAGCTTTAATCATGCGCTTTCGTGAAAAACCCAATTTAAAGAGCATATCGGGTTATCGCGAAATGGTAGGACAGAAGATTTTTTATACTGCTCTACCATTTAAAATTACTAATCCTGCCTGTTTGGTGTGTCATAGTACTCCAGAAGCAGCACCAAAAAGCATGATTGAAAGTTACGGCGACAAAAATGGTTTTGGTTGGCCCTTAAATAAAGTTCTGGTTGCTCAAATTATTTACGTTCCAGGCAAAGAAATTTTTAGCAATGCTCGTCAAGCTTTTAATTTATTTATCGGCATCTTTATTGCTATTTTTGCGCTAACAATCTTCTTTATCAATAATCTACTCAAACGCGAAGTTATCAAACCGATTCGTCCCATGGCTCAAATTGCTCAAAAAGTCAGTACCGATACTTTAACGGAAGAAGATACCAGAGATGTTGACATGACTAGATTGGGAACAGTTGCCAGACGCACCGATGAGTTAGGTCAGTTAGGATTAATATTTGAAAATATGGTGCGTGAAGTCTACGCCCGCGAAAAGCGCTTAAAACAACAACTAACGCAACTATTAGTTCAAATTGACGAGACGAAAAGAGCGCGTGAAGTTTCTGAAATTGCTGGTTCGGATTATTTCCAAAAATTACAAAAAGAAGCCAAAGATATTAGAAAGAAATGGTCGGAAACAGGGAATAAGGAATAGGGAATAGGGAATAGGGAATAGGGAATAGGGAATAGGGAATAGGGAATAGGGAATAGGGAATAGAGAATAATAAGCGATTGGCAATAAACAATGAACCATGAACAATAAACAATGAACAATGAACCAAGAACAGCACTCAGCACTTAAAAATGGAAGGATACAATGGCAAAGGTTATTTTAATTCATTCGTTTCGGGGTGGTACTGGCAAATCTAACGTTACTGCTAATCTAGCGACAATGGTAGCTCGTGCTGGCTATCGCGTTGGAATTGTCGATACCGATATTCAATCACCTGGAATTCACGTTTTGTTTGGTTTGAAGGAAGAAAACGTTACTTACACTCTCAATGATTATCTTTGGGATCGCTGTCCGATCGAAAAAGCAGCTTATGATGTCACACATGTCTTGCAAACGGGAAAAACTCCTCCTCCCAAAAGAAGTAGCATTAATTTAGTTCCTTCCAGTATTAAAATTAGTGAAATTTCTCGCATTTTGCGCGAAGGATACGATGCGAGAAGACTTAACGACGGTTTTCTCGAACTCAGTCGCAGCATGCAATTAGATTATTTATTTATTGATACTCACCCTGGCATTAACGAAGAAACTCTACTTTCAATTATTATTGCCGATCTTTTAATCGTAATTTTGCGCCCCGATCGTCAAGATTATCAAGGTACTGCTGTGGCGATCGACGTGGCTCGTAAACTGGATGTTCCTAATATGTTATTAGTCGTCAATAAAGCACTTACTGCTTTTAAATTTGACGTTTTAAAACAACAGTTGCAAACATCCTATAAAATTCCTGTCGCTGGAGTTTTACCAGTCTGTCAGGAAATGTTTTATCTAGCTAGTGGCGGCATTTTTAGCATGCGCTATCCCGAACATCTTTGGACGCAAGAAATAATTTCAATCTCCAAACAAATCTTACAATTAAAGAGCAGGCGGTAATACACTAACTCAGAAGTCACTCATTCACTCATTCACTCATTCACGCATTCAAAAGTCAACAGCCTTTTTATGACAAGGATTAACTGGCTGACTATTTCTGCAATGGCGTTGCTGAATGAGTAATGATTTAGGCGATCGAGTTCCGAATTGCATTGTGCCGTTGCTTCGTGCTAAACCATAGTTTTGGCACGAAGCGAAATCAATCCATCCTAACTTAGATATTTTTAAATTGCATTAATCTTTAAAAGTTATAGATAATCTATATTTTTACTTGCCGTTATTCTTTAGTGTGGGGTAAAAAATAGTCGTAAAGAAAAAAAAATTTATGAAAGTTGTTCCGACTAAAATTCCTGATGTTTTGATACTTGAACCTCAGGTCTTTGGAGACGATCGAGGTTTTTTTCTAGAAAGCTACAATGCAAAAGCTTTTACTGAGAAAACTGGAATGAAGATTGACTTCGTTCAAGACAATCATTCTCGTTCTAGTAAAAACGTTTTGCGAGGTTTGCATTATCAAATCGAACAACCTCAAGGAAAACTTGTACGGGTAGTAATTGGGAGCGTTTTTGATGTGGCTGTAGATCTTAGAAAAAATTCTCCTACTTTTGGCGAATGGGTAGGTTGCGTAATATCAGCAGAAAACAAAAAACAACTATGGATTCCACCGGGATTTGCTCATGGTTTTTTAGTACTTTCCGATTTGGCTGATTTTTTGTATAAAACCACTGAATATTACGCGCCCAAACACGAGCGATCGCTACTTTGGAACGACCTAGAAGTAGGAATAGATTGGCCTCTTCAAGATTCTCCCGTTCTCTCAGAAAAAGATAAAAATGCTTGCACTCTCAAAGAAGTTGAGGTGTTCCATTGAAAAAAATTCTGTTAATTGGTCGTAACGGACAAGTCGGTCAGGAATTATTCAAACAATTTTCCTCAGAAACGCTTGCAGACCAAATTAAATTAATTGCTCTAAGTAAACAAGATTTAAACTTGCTTCAACCAGAGCAAATTCATCAAACTATAGCCCAATTTCAACCAGATTTTGTCATCAATGCGGCGGCTTATACGGCTGTGGATAAAGCAGAGTCAGAACCAGAACTAGCTAATGCCATTAATGGTATAGCTCCTGGAGTAATGGCGCAAGCAGTTTCACGATTGGGAGCAACTTTATTTCATATTTCCACAGATTACGTCTTCGACGGCACTAAAAATCAACCTTATCTCGAATCAGATCCTACCAATCCAATCGGTATTTACGGTCAGTCGAAACTACTTGGAGAAAAAGAAATTACCAATAATTGCGATCGCTATATTATTCTTAGAACTGCCTGGGTGTATGGCGCGATCGGACATGGCAACTTCGTCAAAACCATGTTGAAATTGGGAGCCGAACGCGAAGAAATACGAGTAGTTGCCGACCAAGTAGGCAGTCCTACCTGGTCAAAAGATATCGCTGCGGCAATTACCCAGTTGTTTTTAGCGATGACATTTAGTTCGGGACAGGATACAACCGATCTAACTTTCCCTTTTCAGGAAATTTTTCATTTTACTAACAGTGGTGTGGCTAGTTGGTATGACTTTGCCGTTGCTATTTTTGAGGAAGCTGAGTTACTCGGATTTCCTCTAAAAATAAAACGCGTCGTCCCAATTACAACCGCAGAATATCCCACGCCAGCAAAGCGCCCAGCCTATTCGGTACTCTCTGGAAGCAAAATCGCTAACGTTTTGGGAAAATATTCTTCTCATTGGCGACAATCCATCAGGAAAATGCTTATAGAAATGAGAGACGCGAAATTTGAGGATGTGATGTCGTCCGACATTTCAACCGCCCATCGCGTTACGACAAAAGGCGCTCGTACTGAATATCACTTTAACTCCAAGACTTGAAATTCTGCTAGCTAATAACCAACAACCAACACACATGAAGGCAATTATTCTTTCTGGTGGCAAAGGAACTCGTTTACGTCCTCTGACTTATACCGGTGCCAAACAACTAGTTCCAGTCGCTAATAAACCAATACTCTGGTACGGCATTGAATCGATCGTCGCTGCGGGTATTGTCGATATTGGTATTATTATCAGTCCTGAAACCGGAGCAGAAGTAAAAGCAAAAACAGGCGATGGGGAGCGTTTTGGCGCTAATATTACCTACATTCTCCAAGAACAACCTCTCGGATTAGCGCATGCTGTTAAAGTCGCTCGACCATTTCTGGGTGATGCGCCTTTTGTTATGTATCTCGGCGATAACTTAGTTCAAAGCGACCTTTCCTTCTTTTTAGAACAATTTAAATCGAATCACTTAGATGCTCTAACTTTGTTGTGTGCGGTGGAAAATCCCAGCGCTTTTGGGGTTGCTAAAGTGGACGATCGCGGCAAGGTATTGCAACTGATTGAGAAACCAAAAGAACCACCCTCTAATCTAGCTTTGGTTGGTGTTTATCTTTTCTCTAACATCATTCATGACGCGATCGCTAACATTAATCCTTCTGCTAGGGGAGAATTGGAAATTACCGATGCGATTCAATATCTCATCGACAGCAACAAACATGTCGAGGCTTGCAAACTAGAAGGTTGGTGGCTCGATACTGGGAAAAAAGACGATCTTCTCGAAGCTAACCGCGTCATTCTCGATACCTGTTTGCAATCTGTCAATCAAGGTACGGTAGACTCACAAAGTACAATTAGCGGCAGAGTTGCTATCGGCGAAGGCTCTCAAATTACTAACTGTACGATTCGCGGTCCGGTTACGATCGGGCGCAACTGTAATTTACAAAACTGTTTTATTGGCCCTTACAGCAGCATCGCCGACGACGTTACTATAATCGACACCGAACTAGAACACAGCGTTATCCTCAAAGGTGCTAAATTAGACGGCATTCATCAGCGTATCGTCGATAGCTTGATCGGTGCGAGAGCGCATATTAAAACTACCCCCCAACGACCAAAAGCCCTCCGTTTCATGATCGGCGACGATTGTCAGATTGAATTGGCTTAGGGCAGAGGGCAGAGGGCAGAGGGCAGAGGGCAGAGGGCAGAGGGCAGAGGGCAGAAGGCAGAGGGACGGCGCTTTGTATTCGGAGGTGACGGACGTATCCGCGCCTCCAGAAGGTAACAGCCGTTTTTTACTTCTTACTTGCTACGCGGCACACTTGCTACTTTTCCCCACACTTCCCTATTCCCTATTCCCTATTCCCTATTCCCTACTCCCTACTCCCTATTCCCTATTCCCTATTCCCTATTCCCTATTCCTTGTTCTCTATTCCCTATTCCCTATCCCCTGTTCCCTAAAAAAATGCTTCATTCTCGAAAACCACGTCAAATTTTAATTACAGGCGGTGCTGGCTTTATTGGTTCTAATTTCGTGCGTCATTGGTGCGACACTTATCCAGGCGATCGCGTGATTGTTTTAGATCTGCTTACCTATGCTGGCAATCGTCAAAATTTAGCCGACTTAGAAGGTAAAGCTAATCTGCGATTTGTTAAAGGAGATATCTGCGATCGCGCTTCGATCGATAGTCTTTTAGAAGAAGAGGCGATCGATACTGTAGCTCATTTTGCTGCTGAATCACATGTCGATCGCTCTATTCTCGAACCAGATGCTTTTATTCGCACCAATGTCATCGGTACGTTTACTTTACTCGAAGCTTTTCGCCAACATTGGGTTACCCAAGGCAAGCTCGATACTTATCGCTTTCTACATGTCTCTACCGATGAGGTTTATGGTTCTCTAGAGCTTGACGACCCTGCTTTTAGCGAAATTACTCCCTACGCCCCCAACAGCCCCTATTCGGCTTCTAAGGCAGGTAGCGATCATTTAGCTCGCGCCTACTATCATACCTACGGATTGCCTACCGTTATTACTAATTGCTCTAATAATTACGGGTCGTACCATTTCCCAGAAAAGTTAATACCTTTGATGTGTATTAATATTCTTTTGGGCAAACCTTTACCTGTTTACGGTGACGGACAAAATATTCGCGATTGGCTTTATGTTGGCGATCACTGTCGCGCTTTGGATGTGGTTATCGATCGCGGCACACCAGGAGAAACTTACAACATCGGTGGGAACAACGAAGTTAAAAATATCGACTTAGTAAATCAATTGTGCGAATTAATGAACGAGTTAGCGCCCGATTTACCAGTTCGTCCAGCGCAAAAATTGATTACTTATGTAAAAGATCGACCCGGTCACGATCGCCGCTACGCGATCGATGCTACCAAAATTAAAACCGAATTGGGTTGGACTCCTCAAGAAACCGTAGCAGGTGGATTGAGAAAAACAGTTCAATGGTATTTAAACAATCGCGATTGGTGGCAACCTCTACTTTCTGCTGAATATCAAGATTATTATCGACAAGTTTATCAATAGTGGGGCATCGGGCAAAAGTAATAAGTAGTAAGTAGCAAGTAGTAAGTAGCAAGTTAACAAAGGCTGTTACCTTCTGCCTCCTTTTTGCCCCCCTTACTTTCGGGGGGTTGGGGGGGATTCTGCCCTCTGCCCTCTGCCCCTATTCCCTATTCCCTATTCCCTATTCCCTATTCTTAATTAGATTGACTATTTCTCATCTAATTAAGATAGATTTTGTTCGCCGATATTTTCGTAAACTAAATTACTATTTTTAAATATATTTTGTGATTTATACCTAGGTCTAAAAAATTCGTGTATGTAAATTTTGTATCAGCAAAAACATTTTTAATATTTACTGAAAGCTAATCACTAAAGATGCAAAGAAACTTTTCAAATATTAAATTACCAGCCATAAAAAGTTTGCAAAAAAAAACAATCTTTTTAGTATTTTCTCGATCGAAATAATGTATTTTTTTTGTAAAAATTTAGTGGTTTTTACGCAAGTCAAATGTTGTTTTTATAAAGCATAATATCAAGGAAACAAATTTAAAATTTATCGTTCTAAAAATAGCGTTGCTCCTACAAAGATCGCCTTCAATATGCTAAACAGTTTCAAATCGCCCTTTGAGCGACCGTCATCAGAAGTATCTAACAACGAACAGCTAGTTATCCAGCCAAAACCAACGCAAGAAAAGTCCGATAGCGCTTTGGTTAAAGCTCCTTTCAATCCAAATGTCGATCTCCGTGACATAATTCAACAAGGAGATCGCGCTTGGGAAAAAGGTCAACTAGATGAAGCGATCGCCTTTTACCGTCAGGCTATTCAACTCGCACCGAATTCAGCTAAGGTATATCACAAGATTGCTTTACTCCTCAAACAGCAAGGTAATTTAAAAGAAGCCAGCCAATACTACCGAAGAGCGATCGTTCTCAATCTTTCTCCCGAGGAAGCCAGATCGCTCGAACTTTCTGACTCAGCAGATAATAAAGACAACAAAAATAATTTGTCTGTGAGTTATCTCAACAATCGCTCTTTTTATACCGAAAAGCGCTGCGTTGACGAAGTCGATCGCAACAAAGAAGGCAATTTTGAAGCAGCGCGCATTTATTTAGAACAGGCGCTCGTCTACTGCGAACAGAAAAATTGGGAACAGGCGATCGCAGCTTGCGAAAATGCTGTCGGTATTGTTCCCGAGATGGCAAAGGCATATAAAGTTTGGGGAAATGCTCTGCAACAAATGGGTAAAGCCCCTGAGGCAATGGGGTATTATGCCAAGGCGATCGATCTTCAACCAGATTTGTCTGAAGCTTATGCTAACGTCGGTAGTCTTTACGCCCAGCAACAAAAATGGTCTCAGGCGATCGAATACTATCAAAAAGCGATCGCTCTCAATCCTCAATTTGCAGGAGCTTATCGTAATTTAGCTAAAGTTTGGGAATATCTGGGCAACGCAGAAAAAGTTTTAGAATGCCGTTATCAAGCGATCGATCTAGAACCCGAAAATGCTACATCTCAAGAACATTTACAAATCGGTAATACTTTACTCAAGCAAGGAAAACTCAAAGAGGCAAGTCGTTACTATCGCCATGCAATTAAATTAAATCCTAATTTTGTCGAAGCTTATCAACAGTTAGTAGAAATTTTAGAGCGATTGGGGCAATGGCAGGAAGCGGCTAGTTGTTATCGGCAGCTTTTAGCGCTGAAGGAAAAAGAGGGCAGAGAAGGCGCAAATTCTGTAGAGGCGCGGATTCGGACACAGGTTTACAATACAGAGCGCCGTGAATTGAGGGGTAGGGGAGAATTAGCGATCTCTAATTCTCAGTCTTCGTTAACCAATTCCAAATTACCGAAATTAGAGGAAGTCAAAACAACTAAGTTATTCTTAAATGGAACTGCTGCGAAACAATCGCAGCGATTATTGGCAGAATCCCAAGAGACAACGACTCAGGTAAATGGCAACGGCAAACTCGCACAACAGCGATGGGAAGATGCTTTAGCTAAATGTTTGGAACAAGTCCGCCAACAGCCCAATTCGGCTGTTTTACGTGTTAATTTGGGTACTCTCTACACCAAGATAAAATATTGGACTGAAGCTATCGCGCATTTTCAAAAGGCGATCGAACTCAATCCCCATTTTGTTGAGGCTTATTGCTCTTTGGCTAAAATTTTCCAGCAAACCGATCGCACTGAAGAAGCGATCGGCTGTTGGGAGAAAGCTTATACTTTAGAACCGGATCGCTTTAAAGCTGAAGAACACCTTAATCTAGGCGATCTTCTCTGCAAAAAAGGTAAATTGGAGGGTGCGGGTGCTTGCTATCGTCATGCTCTCAAATTAAAGCCAGCTTTGACACAGGCATATTTGCGTTTGGGAGAAATTCTTTTTCACCGAGGTCAAAAAGAAGAGGCGATCGCGCATTTTCAAAAGGCGATCGAACGCAATCCCCAAAACGCATCTGCTTATTACTTTTTGGGTCAAGTTTGGACGAGTCGCCAAGATTGGGATAGAGCTTTACCTTGTTATCAAAAGGCGATCGAGTTATCTGAAACTTTTTGGGAAGCTTATCATAATTTGGGCGATGTCTTCAGCAAGCAACAACGCTGGGAAGAAGCAATTGCTACTTATCGTCGCGCTATCAAATTAAACCCCAATTTTTCTTGGTCGTACAATAATTTAGGCGATGCTTTAGTGCAGTTGCAAAATTGGTCTGAAGCTGTTGTTGCTTATGAAGGCGCGATCGCTCTCGATCCTGATTTTGTTTGGTCGAATTACAATTTGGGTAATGCTTTAGTTGCCCTCAAACAGTGGGATAAAGCTAGCGCTGCTTATCGTCGCGCCAAAGAAATACAAGCAGATTTACCTGAGATAGATGCAAAAATAAATTGTATTCTCACCCAAAAAGTAAAAACGGAATTTGGTTCGGCTTTTGAATGTTATCTGGCGGCGATCGAACAAGATCCCACAGACATAGAAAGTTTCCAAAAAGCGTTGACAATCGATCCAGATAACGCGCAACTGCTCGTTGGTTTGGCAAATGCTTATCTAACTAAAAATCAAACAGAACAAGCAATTGAATCCTATCAGCAAGCGATCGCGATCGCGCCGCAGATAGCAGAAAAACATTCCCATCTCGAACAATTACGCCAAAGATACACCTCAGATTTTACGAACTTAGAAAATGGCGATCGAGTACAGACAAATAAAGTCTTTCTTTATCCCGACTATCGTAAAACTAATCCCTATCAAAACTTACTTTACTCCAAACTTCCCGATGGTCATACCTTACATGCTGGTTCGATCGATGAGGCGATCGCCGCGCGACAAAAAGGTAACTGTCGGGTTGTCTTTCACCTGCACTGGACTAGTCCGATTACCGCAGGGGCAAATAGTCCTGAAGAATTCGATCGTCGAAAAAATGAGTTTATCGAAAAACTGCTCAACTTTACCGCCGATGGTGGAGTCTTAGTTTGGACGATTCACAATCTCTTACCTCACGATTGTCTCTATCCAGATAAAGAAGTCGAACTGCGTAACGCTATTTGTCGCATCGCTAGCAAAATTCACATTCATTCGGAAAAATCGATTCCCGAAATCGAGGAAGTTCTCAATTTACCAAAAGAAAAAGTCCAAGTTGTCGTTCATGGTAACTATGTTGGCGTATATCAAAACTACGTTACCAGAAACAGCGCACGCCAGCGTTTTGGTTTTAGCGACAAAGATGTCGTCTTTGTTTTTATCGGTCAAATTCGCCCTTATAAAGGCATTGACGAGCTTTTTTCCGCTTTTGTCGAGATTCAAAAAGATTTTCCCAACGCCCATCTACTCGTAGCTGGCAATCCCATCCATCCCATTCGCAAAGAAGCAATTAGCGCTCGCGCTCGTTTATTCCGTAACGTTACCGTTATCGAACAACATCTTCCCGACGACGAATTGCAATGGTATTACAATGCAGCCGATGCGGTAGTTCTCCCCTACCGTCAAATTTTAACATCGGGTTCGATTCTCAATGCTTTAACTTTTAGTCGTCCCGTTATTGCCCCTCGCGTTGGTTCGATCGAAGAAATCGTTTGCGATGGTAACAATGGCTTTCTTTACGAATTAGGAGATATTAAATCTCTAGCCAAAGCGATGGCACGCATGGCGCAAATAGAAGTCAGCGAACGACATCGCTTATTCCTGGAAGCCCGTCAAAGCGTAGAAGACTATACTTGGGAAGAGGCGGCGACGAATCTTTTTACAGAAATTAATTCTCCGATTGAAGTCATCGACATTGCGATCGAAACGGAAATCGTTCGCTGTAAAATTTGGCAACCTTTAGAAAAAACTAGCCAAGAGGGACGAGTTGCGATTCTGATTCTCAATTACATCAACACCGAAGATACGATTGGGTTGGTGCAAACGCTGGCACAATCTAGCTATCAGAAATTTGAGATTATCGTTATCGATAACGATTCCCCTAATGTCAGTTTCCGAGAATTAATTCAATGTTTGGGCAATCGCACGATTATTCGATCGCCAAAAAATCTCGGTTACGCTGGCGGTAATAATCTCGGTATTGAATACGTCAAAGATAAAGGTTTCGAGTTTGTTTGGGTAATCAATCCCGATACTACTGTAGAAGAATCTACTCTCGATCGCTTGGTAGTTGCGGCACAAAAACGCAAAGACATTAGTATTTACGGATCGACAATTTGTTGGAGTCATCGCCCCGATACTGTTTGGTTTGCTGGCGGTGTAGTACAAATAAGCGATCGACAGTGCCAAACCTACCACATGTATAACGGACAGCATAAAGATTTAGTTCCCAAACACATTTACGATGTCGATTATGTGACGGGGGCAAGTATTTTTTGTCGCACTCGCATTTTTAGTGAAGTAGGTTTGATTCCCGAACGCTATTTTCTTTATTTTGAAGAAACCGATTGGTGTTTGCAAGCGAGAAAAAAAGGACATCGCATTGCTGTCGTTCCCGATAGCGTCCTCTATCACGCCAAGCGATCGCAAGTAGATGTCTTACCAACCAAGATTTACTTCTACTATTACATTCGGGGTTCGGTTTTATTCATGTTGAAATATTTCTCTCCCGATCCTGCCTTGGTGGAAAGCAGCATCTCTGAGAAATTCATTCAACCTTGGTTGCAAAAAATTCGCGAAAAAGCACCCAAACAAGCAGAATATTTTGCTGCGCTAGCACAACAAGCCCTCAATGACGGTTTTAACAATATTACTGGCGCGATCGATTTATTACGCGCTTTCGATCCTTCAGAATCACGTTTTCTACCAACTAAAGAAAGCCCAGTCCTTGGTTGTGTAGAAGTAGTTAGCGACCAAAAAATTAGCGGTTGGGTTTGCAATCGCACTCAACCTTTCGAACGTTTGGAAGTTACCCTCAAAATTGACGGACAAACTCAAGCTACTACCCTAGCAGACATTCAAGTTGAAACCTTAATTCAACAAGGTTACGGCGATGGTAACTACGGTTTTGACTTAAAACCTCCAGCCATTCTGTTTGACTCTCAACCCCATCAAGTAGAAGTATGGGTAGGTAAAATCAAACTCAACAGTAACTTACCACCAGTCGTTCAGTTTGATGCCAATCCGTCAGCATATAAAGGTCGTATCGACGGCATCGAACAAAGACAAGTTCGAGGTTGGGCATTAGATTTAAACAATCCCCACCATCCCGTTACTGTAGAAATTCTCGATGGCGACAAAGTTATTCTCACAGTTGAATGTCAACTCGATCGCCCTGACTTACTCAAAGCTGGTTTGCCAACTTCTCGCGCTGGCTTTAGTTTACCGATTCCCGTCGCCTACTGTGATGGCAGAGAACGTTCTTTAAGCCTGAGAATCCAAGGTAAGACAGAGATTTTATGCAAACGTTCAGTCAAGATGTCAACTGATAAATATCCAGTACTGACGGCAAATTCTTCTGAAGAGTTATGGCAATGGCTGTATCACTACCGCGAAGTTTCGATGGTACATCCTCAAAATCGCACTTCTGTTTGTTTACAACAAATAGAAACCTTTGCCGATCGCTTTGCTAGCGAATATGCCAACCGTCCACAAGATCGTCTCGTTTCGATCGTCATGCCAGCTTATAACCGAGCTAAAACCATTAAAGCTGCGATCGATTCCACTGTCGCTCAAAGCTATCGCAATTGGGAATTAATTATCGTCGATGATGGCAGTACTGACGATACGGTGTCGGTAGTACGCGACATCATTGCAGAATACAAAGATAATCGCATAATTATTCTTCCCCAAGATAGAAATGGTGGCGTTTCTCGTGCCAGAAATGCGGCAATGCAAGCAGCAAAAGGAGAAATTTTTGCCTATCTCGATTCGGATAATAATTGGGATAAAAATTATTTGCTAGTGATGGTTAATATGCTGCTGGATAGCCCTTGGGCGAAAATTGCCTACTGCGGCGATCGCATCATTCAACATTACTCAGGTAATAATACTCTTGAAACCAATTCAGAAATAGTTTCAATTCGTTTGGGACATTTCAATAAATCCCTGATCGAAAACCGAAACTATATCGATCTTAACGTCTTCGTTCATTGGCGCGAAGTTTACGAACGAGTCGGCGGTTTTCGCGAAGACATGCGTCGCTTAGTCGATTGGGAATTAATTGCCCGCTACACCGACTATGCTTTGCCCAAATTCGTTCCCGCCCTTCTGGTTAACTATCAGATTGGCTATTCCGACAACCAAATTACCAAGTTGGAAAACTATCCCGAAAACTTCCTCAAAATGAAGCAAACGCTCGAACAATTGGGCAAGGGGCATAGGGCATAGGGCATAGGGCATAGGGCATAGGTTCATTGCCCCTCTGCCCCTTGCCCCCCTGCCCCTCTGCCCCCCTGCCCCCCTGCCCCCCTGCCCCCCTATTTTCTATGCTTACTACTCTCAACGAAAAAACTTCAATCCCTCATTCTCACGCTTCAGCTCAAATTGTGGTTGTTGGCGGTGAGGCAGATTTTGATACTTTGGCGCTATGTTTACAAGCAATTATTGCCAATACAAACCTTGATAAAATCCAAATCGTCGTGTATCTTAGTGGCGAACGCAAAACTAGAGCCAGACAAATGAGCGAGCGTTTTGGCAGCGCGATCGAACTGGAAGTGCGTCACTACAATAGCGATCGAGTATCTTACCTTGTAGCCGATGCAGCCAGAAAATTACCCGCTCAAATGGCATTAGTTCTTTTGAGTTGCGAAGCAATTGTATCTGAAGGTTGGTTCTCTGCCTTACAAGCAACTGCTAAATCGAGAGATGATATCGCTGTGGTTATTTCCAGACAAATTAAGCATCGAAACGATCGCTCGGCATGGGAAGTAATTCCTTATGCTAACAACAATCATGATATCGATGTCGCTCTTTCTCCAGTCGATAGCATAGTTCTCAATCCAGGTTTTGACGAACGCAATGGCTCGATCGAACTCAGTTGTTTTAATCTGTTTTGCGCTGCTTTTAGCGAGCAAATTATTGATAAACTGCAATGGCAATATTTAATCGGTTTAGAAGATCGAGATTGGCTTTTTGAAGTTAGCAATGCGATCGTCAAGGACAATCAAATGCACATAGTTTATACGCCAAAAGCTAAGATATTTCATCTTAGTTATTTTCAATAATTACGAAGTCAGAGGAAGCCCCGTCGTTTCACGGCGGGGTCTCTCTGACCGAACGGTTGTTGAAATATTTATTGACAATGACCGTTTGGCAAACTCAAGAAAACCATTGTCGATATTTTTAGCATAATTTCCGATTATTTGCTTAAATTTTGCTTAAATAATCAACTTTAGCTCGCTAAATTAAACTTTAATTGAATCGAGAATTTTTAAGTCAGTTAATTTGGAATAATTTATGGCAGTTATTTCTTCAAAGTATAAATTTATTTACGCTCTCGCTCCTCGAACTGCTAGCACCGCTACAGCCGATCATTTAATCAAGACTCTCGACGGTAAATGGATTCCTGGAGAACATATCTTAGATGAGAAGGGAAATATCAAAATCGATCGAAAACATTCTACGTTTGCCGAATTAATCGAACATGAAATTTTACCCAAACAGACTGTTCGCGATTTTCTTACATTTGTTACTGTCAGAAATCCATTTGAATCTCTTTATTCTGCATGGTATAAGAAAAAATTTACTTATACCCAACTACTAGAACAAAAAAATGCCTTTATTCATAAAAAACCAGGTTTTTTAGAAGACATGATGTTTATTCGCGATCGTAGTTTTAGCGAATGGATTGTCGAAAATTATTTAAGATTAGCTGAAGATAGTCATCAAAGACATCTCAATGGTAATTACCTTGCTTATACCGATAGAATTCTCAGATTTGAAAATCTAAACAAAGATTTTCAAGAACTATTGCAAGAATTTAATATTCCCTATCCAGGTGATATTCCAGTTATCAATAAAACTGAAGGCAAACCTACAGATTACAAACAACATTATTCTAGTGAAGCTCGTGAAATAATCGAAAAAGCTTACTGTTTAGACCTAGAAAAGTTTTCTTATCAATTTTAGTTTTTATCGGCAAGCGATCGGCTAATAGCCGATCGCTATTAGCCTTTAAATCTCGATCTTTTCTTAATTGCTAGACCCTAACTTCTAGATAATTTTACTCGCTCGAATAAACTCAAGTTAAATTATGTATTCAGTAGTAGAAACACAAACCAAAATTAGTTCGATAGTTAACAATAAGGAAGTACAAAATCAAGTAAAGGTTCTGCTTGGTAAAGATGATTGGCTCTTTTTAGATAACGATAGCAACAGAGTTTTAGATCAGCTTGCAGGAAAATTATTATTCGATCGCAAACAGCTATTTAAATGGAAATTACTTCTAGAAACAAGATATAGTTGGTTGCTAGAACATGGTATTAAATACTTTTTTTTAGCTGCTCCCAACAAAGAATGTATTTATTCTGAATATACTCCAGAAGATTTAATCGTATCGGAACAGCGACCGATACATCAATTAATCGAACAAGTTGCCTCAAGTAAAATTCTTCCCAAAGATTTTTTTCTCTATCCAACAACAGAAATTATTGCTGCAAAATCCAACAAATTGACTTACCCAAAAGGAGATACTCACTGGAATTTTTATGGTGCATATATAGCTTATCTTTTATTAGCTCGCCGCATCGCTTCGCAATTTAATCTTAAAATTATTGACGAATCAAAAATTAATTTTATCGAAAAATACACTGTTGGCGATCTTGCCGATAAACTTTCTGAGTGTCCACAATCCTTAGATTATTGGGCGGATCATGAAAAAAAATCTCAATGTATTTTTGACAATCGCATTAAAAATACTGGACATCTAACTATTTGGGAAAATGAAAATAAAACTCTGCCAAAAGCAATGCTTTTTCATGACTCGTTTAGTACGAGAATGCTAAGTTTTTGGGCGGAATCTTTTAGCAGATTGGTAGCAGTTCATCAAGCTAATCTCGATTACGAACTTATTTTGCAAGAACGACCAGACTTAGTTATTAGTCAACAAGTAGAAAGATTTTTAATTAGAATTCCAAACGATTTTAACTCACTTAGCAATCGAGAACTTGTCAATAAAAAAATTGACGATTTATCTAAACGATATCACTGTCAACATATCAATCTAGAATCAGAAAACGATCGGCAACTTCACGCTTGGTGTTTGGGAAGTCCCAAACCAGGTAAATTCGATATTTATAATCTACGCGGTTGGGTAATTGGCAAAGAATTACCAGTCAAGGCGATCGAAGTAGTCAATTTAGATAGCGATCGAGTAATCAAAGAAGTAACAGTCGATATTGTACGTCCCGATGTCGCCGAACTTTACCCAGTTCCCAACGCTGAATTAAGCGGTTTTGAAGCAGAAATGCCCGAAATGGCAGCCGTTTTTGAATACGAATTACCAACCTACAATTTACTTATCCGCGCCGTACTTAGCGACGGGCAAAAAGTACCGATGCGAATGTTGAAATTCGATCGAAAATAACAAACAAAATCAGAAGTCAGAAGTCAAAAGTCAAAAGTTAAATAGCTACCTCTGGCTTTTGATGTTTTGTACCAGTTCGTAGGGGAAATTCTATCTCGATCGAAAACTCTAACGGTAGCGCGCTTATATTTTTGTACCAATTCGTAGGCGAAATTCTATCTCGATCG
The DNA here is from genome assembly GCA_051657945.1 of Xenococcaceae cyanobacterium. Taxonomy (GTDB): domain Bacteria; phylum Cyanobacteriota; class Cyanobacteriia; order Cyanobacteriales; family Xenococcaceae; genus CAZJTL01. Next base: position 17,021 of record JBOFLQ010000137.1, read on the forward strand.
AAAACTCTAACGGTAGCGCGCTTATATTTTTGTACCAGTTCGTAGGCGAAATTCTATCTCGATCGCAAACTAAAACTATAGCGCGCTTATATTTTTGTACCAGTTCGTAGGCGAAATTCTATCTCGATCGAAAACTCTAACAGTAATGCAAGATATCTTTGTACTAGTTCGTAGGCGAATTCAAGATGCGATTGCGTAGCACTCCCTACGGGAGATCGCAAACTAAAACTATAGCGCGCTTATATTTTTATACCAGTTCGTAGGCGAAATTCAATCTCGATCGCAAACTAAAACTATAGCGCGCTTATATCTTTGTACTAGTTTGTAGGGAAAATTAATCTCGATTGGCTACGCAGCGTGCTAGTTAAAACGCAATTGCCAATTAATTGTAAAAACGATGGGCAAAGCCCATCCTACTATTTACCTCGATCGGCTTTACGATCGGAGTCGCGAGCTTCTGTAGGTTTTCCTAATTTTTCTAAGACAAATCCTCGATTACTCCAGACTAAAGGATCGTTTGGCTCAATGTCTTTAGCTCGATCGAAACTATTGAGAGCTTCTTTGTAACGTTTTAACTCTATTAAAGCTATTCCTTTACTCAGCCAGGCAGGATAGAAATGCTAAAAACGCTCTGGGCTACAGTCAGACAAGGAAAAATCGAATTATTAGAATCTACAGAACTTCCTGAAGGTACGAGAGTGTTGGTAACACTTTTACCCCATGCTGAAGAAGATACGACTGCTAATGTCTACTCTCGCGGTCAACAGATGGCTGAAATACTTTCTCGATTGGCTGCTGACGATGCCTTTTTTGAAGTAAATCCGATAGCTTGGCAGCGCGAGGTACGTCAAGATCGCCCACTGCCTTCAAGAAGAAAATAGAACATAACGTAGAATTAGAGAAATCCTCGGTTGAAAACCATTTTATGAAAATTAAAGCCATTATTCATGCAGCAGAAGAAGGAGGATACTGGGCTGAAGTTCCTGCTTTACCTGGTTGTATTACTGAAGGAGACACCATGGAAGAATTGATGAGTAATCTTCAAGATGCGATCGAGGGATGGTTAGAGGTAGCTAACGAAACTAAAACTACAGACTCTACTGCACAAGTCGTTGAAATAGCAGTATGAAATCTATTTCTGGTCAAGATTTGTGCAAAATTGTGGAAAAAAAAGGTTGGATTCTCAAAAAAATTACGGGTAGCCATCACATCTACAAAAAACCTAATGTCAATCAAATTCTCTCAATCCCAGTTCATCGCAATAAAGATTTAAAAATAGGAACTTTAAAAGCCTTGATGAAAATTGCAGAATTAACGGAACAGGATTTATAGTTCGATCGCCTCTTCAAATTCGATCGATCGCGCCAGCCAGAGATTAAAATCTCTGTCTCAAAGCAAAAGTCCTCTTAAAAAGACTAAAATCATCGCCAAACATCAAAGATTTGATTTATATAATTATTTGCTTATATTTTGAGTCATCTAAAGATGACTTTAACTATTAGACAGGGATTAAAATCCCTGGCTATCTTGGCTAATTGGATGATAGCGATCGCCCCTCATCCCAAATTTATATAAATATTGAGCAAAAAAATGGCGTTTATCTGAGTAATGGTAATTTTTAAAAGAGGACGTTGCTGAATAAATTCATGAATCAGAGCAGAATAGAGAATAATGTTAATCAAGGGACGATCGCAGACAATAAGAACATTAACATTACAACTGGTTCGTTTTTATTAACCAATGGCGCAATTTTAAGCGCTTCAAATTTAGATGATTCTGAAACTAAAATTTCTGGAGATGTCAAAATTGAAGCCAAAGGAAAAATTACTCTTGATAAGAATGCAAGGATTTTTAGTAATGGATTTTTTGGACGAGTTTTCCTGACATCTACGAACGATTCAATAGATCTAAAAGATAGTCGCATTTTTACTGAAAGTGAAAATGATATTGCCGACTCCGATCGCGTTAGTAAAATTCAAATTACTGCTCCACAGGGTTCAATTAGCCTCAATAATTCTTCCATAACTACTGAAAATTCTGGAACGGGATTGGCAGGAGATATTACATTAAATACCAAAGACAAATTGGAGATTGCCAATAAAAGTTTAATTTCCAGTGATGGATTAGCTGGGCGAGTTTTTCTCACATCTACAAATGATTCAATAGATATAAAAGATAGTTTGATTTTTGCTAGCAGTACAAACGATATTGCTGACCCCGATCGCTTTAGTAAAATTGAAATTACTGCTCCACAAGGTTCAATTTTTATTAATAAGTCTGGCATAAATGCTACTAATGCACCAGCACTAGTCAAACTTGAAGGAGTAAGGAATAAAGATGATTCTGGAATTGTCTTCTCAAATCGACTAAGTACCGATAGCAATAATCCAAATGACTTAGCAGGAAAAATTACCATTAATGCTCGCGATCGCATAGATATTACAGGTACTGAAATTAAAAGTACTAGTGAAATTGTAAGAAATAGTCGCAACCTTAACACTGAAGATAATCAAAACTTCAGCACAATTAAATTCAAAGTCGCAGAAGGCAATCCAGCAGGAAAACTTACAATAAATCAATCTGAAATCAATAATACAAACTCTGGTACTGGATTTGCTGGAGACATTATCTTAAACACGATCGATAATCTAGAAATTACTGATAGCACAATTGTTAGTAATGGAAAACTTGGGCGTATTTCCATAGGTAAATTTGAAATAGCTCAAGAAACTTCATCTCCAAAGGAAGTTATTATTAATGGTTCTTCGTTGAAAACTAAAAATAATAGTGTTGTAGAGTCTGAAGATAAAGATATTAATGCTGGACAAATATCGATCGATGCTATTGATAGTATCTCTTTAGTGAACCGTTCAGAAATAAACTCTTCTACTCGAATTTCTCATCACTGGCAAAGGCGGCATTCCACCCAATCCTAATGAAAATCTCGATAGTGATTCGGTTCGAGTCGGTTTAGTCGATCCCGTTGCTATCGAAGTAGCAGAAGCATAGGCTTCCGCCGTGAGCGTCAGCCGAACGGTGCAGAGGGGCGGAAGGGCAGAAGAGAAGGTTAGTTCTTCAAATCCACAGGAAAAAGTACCCGCAAGAGGATGGATATTTACTGAAGATGGAAAAGTGATGCTGACAGCGATCGATCCTACAGGTGAAAGAGGCGATCGACGTTCTTGGCAAACACCCACTAGCTGCCCTGCGCCTTAAGATCGAAACGCTTATCTGTCGATCGGTAAAATCCTCACTTTAGAGCGAGTTGGTTCAACAGAAATCAATGCTCCTGCTTCAAGTTGTTTCGTAAATTGACGTAGAACATTAGTAAGTAAATTTCTAAAGTCCGATGATAGTAAATCTTGAATTCGAATTTGAACAACACTTGGTGCTTCCGCTTGAGTCACTGCCAGAATCGTACCAAAGTCTAAATCATGAGTAAGTACAACATAATCATTACTTTTCGCCCATGTCATAATATCTCGATCGCGAGCGTTTACATCTCCCACAGATGACCAATGAATAGCCTCAAACCCATTATTTTCCAGTACGTTGACCAAATCTGGTGAAAGATTCATGTCTATTAACAATTTCATGCTGACTGAAGCGGTACTTCAATTTCTTCTGCTCGCCATGCAGCATAAGCCAAAGCTTGGTAAATATCATCTGATTCTAGATATGGATAGGCTTTGAGAATGCTATCTGTTGAATATCCAGAAGCCATTAAACCAACAATTGTACCTACTGTAACTCGCAATCCTCGAATACAAGGCTTACCGCCCATAACTTCTGGATTAAAACTAATTCTTGTAAGTTTTTCCATAAAAACCTGTATTAATTTTGGCAAATAATCTCAAAAAAATGATAACTCCAATTGAATTAACCCGAAAAGGATTTAAATCTTTAGTTAATACTTTAGGATATGTTGATGCGGTAAGATTTCTCCATCAATTTGATAATGAAAGTGGAGACTACACGCAAGAGCGCTATCAATGGCTAGATAACTTAAGTCAAAATGATATTTTGGCAGATATTCAGCAAAGACAAAAAACTCAGATTACAGATGAAAAATAATGGTAAACATTAACTATCCATTTGCTCAAGAACTAATTACCGATACCCAAGGTAACATGCGTAAAGTAATCCTCAATTTTGAAGATTATCAGCACATATTAGAAGTTTTGGAAGATGAAGCCTTATATCAAGCTATGAAAACCACTTGAAACAATAAAACAAAGTTTATGACAACTCACCTACCAGAAATGTCACTTCAAAATCTTTACGATCGAGATTATGTTAATTGGTTAGATATAACAGTTGAAAGTTTACGTCAACGGAATCTAATCAATTTAGATTGACGGAGACGGGGCATTCTTTGGAGCGAGGTATCCTCGCTCCCCAGCCCCTCTGCAATCGCGCAAACTCGATCGAACAAAATAGAATTAGTCGATCGCGCCAAGCAATCTTATCTCAAGGGACAGTTTGAGGATGCAGCGTCGCTATGGGAGAAAACTGTGAATTTGTTTGGCGATCGAGGGGATAAGTTAAATCAAGCGATGGCGTTAAGTAATCTCTCTTTAACTTATCAAAAATTGGGACAATGGGAGAAGGCGAAAAAGTCAATTCAGGACAGTTTAGAGCTTTTAAAAACGCAACCAGAAAAACTAGAAAAACAAACTATATTAGCTCAAAGTTTAGATATTCAAGGACAATTGCCAAGAGAAATAGGACGATCGGCTGACGCTTTAGATTCTTGGCAGCAAGCAACTGAAATTTATCAGAAAATTAACGTTCGAGAACAATTAGCTCAAAGTAAAATTAATCAAGCACAATCTCGGCAAGATTTGGGGCTTTATCCTCGTGCTTGTAAGATTTTATTAGAAGTATTAAACAAGGAAATTGACGTTAGTAATTGTCAAGAATTAAATCAATTATCTTCAGAAAAGCTCACAGAAAAATTACAACTAATCGAACAAAAATCTTCTTATTTATCTACAACATTAGGCTTAAGAAGTCTTGGTAATCTTTTACGAGTTGTCGGTCAATTAGACCAGTCCGAACAAATATTGGCAACAAGTATTAATCTCGCTCAAAAATTAAATTCTCCTCAAGAACAATCTGCTAGTTATCTTGGTTTGGGTAATACTGAAAGCGCGATCGCACTTGGAGAAGAAGTAATTCGCCAACGCAATAAATATAGAAAAAAAGCTTTAGAATCTTACGATCGAGCTATTAATCTCTCTACATCGATCGCTATAAAACAGCAAGCACAATTAAATCAACTAAGTCTTTTGCTAAGTTTTAAAAAATGGTCGCAAGCACAAGCTATTTGGCGATCGCTCTCGAATCAATTTAATAATTCATCTCCCAGTCGCACGGGAATCGATCGACAAATTAATTTTGCCAACAGTCTTATTAAATTAGCAAGTCAAGAAGATTTCGTTTCTAATAATAATTTTCAACTGCCAACCTTTGCCCAAATCGATCGCATCTTAGCTAATGCAGCACAACAAGCAAACAGTTTGGGGGATAAAAGATCTCAAGCTTATGCTCAAGGAAATCGCGGTAATTTATATGAAATAAATAGTCCCGATCGAGATTTATCTAAAGCAGAAACATTTACCAAAAATGCTCTAAGTTTAGCGTCTAATTTTGAAGCAGCAGATATTTCCTATCAATTATTTTGGCAATTAGGAAGGATACACAAAGCACAAGGAAATATTGAAGACGCGATCGCGGCATACACTAAATCTTTTGATGCACTGCAATCATTACGTGGCGATTTAATTTCAATTAATTCAGATGCACAGTTTTCTTATCGGGATAGCATCGAACCAGTCTATCGTCAGTTGGTCGAATTAGATTTACAACTTGCCAGTTCTCTGGATAAAGCAACTAAAGATAAGCAAACAGAAGAAAAAAAAAGCAAACTACTGACTCAAGCTCGTAATGTCATTGATTCTCTACAAGTAGCCGAGTTAAACAACTTTTTTCGCGAAGCTTGCATCGATGCAAAACCGAGAATAATTGACGAGATCGATCGCAATGCCGCAGTTATCTATCCAATTATTTTAGAAGATCGTTTAGAAGTATTGTTGAGTTTGCCCGATCGTTCTCGCAGTCTTTATAGTAGCGCGATCGCTAAGGGCGACATCGAACAAAAAATAGATGAAATACAGCGTTCCTTACTTACTTCTCAAAGTAATGTCAAAGCCTTTTTACCCTTATACCAAGAATTGTACGATCGATTGATTCGACCTCTAGAATCAGAATTAGCCAACAGTAAAGTCAAAACTCTTGCTTTTGTCCTCGATGGCGACTTACGCAAGATTCCCATGTCGGTATTGTACGACGGCAATCGATATTTAATCGAAAAATATGCGATCGCCCTGACACCTGGTTTACAATTACTCAATCCCAGACCTTTAACAGAACTTCAATTGCAAGTTTTAACAGCAGGATTGAGTCAAAGTCGAGATGGTTTTCCTGCATTGCCTAACGTACCTAGCGAACTCCAAGGAATCGAACAATTAAAATTATCCTCCCAACCGCTACTCGACGACAAATTTACAAGCAGCGAATTGCAAAAAGAAGTTGCTGACACTCGTTTTCCTGCGATTCATTTAGCCACTCACGCTAACTTTAGTCCTAACGTTGAAGATACTTTTATTCTTGCCTGGGATAAACGCATTAATATTAAAGACTTAGATGGTTTGCTCAGACAGAATAATGGCAATCGTCGCCAAGCGATCGAACTATTCGTTTTGAGTGCTTGCGAAACGGCAAGCGGTGACAATCGCGCAGCTTTGGGCTTAGCTGGAGTAGCAGTTCGCGCTGGGGCAAGAAGTACCTTAGCAACACTTTGGCGTGTTTCTGATGCAAGTACGCCCAAGCTGATGGAAGAATTTTATCGCCAGCTTCAGCAATCTCAAAACACCAAATTTAATAAAGCCGAAGCAATTCGTCAAGCTCAACTAACCCTTGTCAAAGACAACAATTTCAATCATCCCCATTTCTGGACACCATTTGTTTTGATTGGGAATTGGCAATAGGTTTATCGTTCATGGTTCATGGTTCATGGGAAAACGGGCAGAGGGCAAAGTCAAAAGTCGTAGAGACGAGGCGCGTCAAATCTGAGGTTACCTCAGATTTGCCTTGGCGCGCCGTGCGAAATTTCGCGTCTCTACAGAAGTCGTGACGTAAAAAATTCCCTATTCCCTATTCCCTAACCCCTATCCCCTATCCCCTATCCCCTATTCCCTATTCCCTAAAAACCAGGCGGTAAAAGCACCCGATCGATTTCAATAATTACACCATTGCTTGCTGTGGTGGAGGGTTGTTTGGCATTGGCATCATTAAGAGCGATCGCGCCAGATGGGTTGAGAGTTACTTTTATTTGACTACCAACAGAAGTAGTTATTGTGCCACTCTTTACTTGTTCGGGAGTAACTTGACTGGGGATTAAATGATATTTTAAAACTTTAACTAAGTCTTGTTTGTTCTCGAAGCGATCGATTACATTCTCTGGTAAAGCCTCAAAAGCTTCATCGGTTGGAGCTAAAATCGTAAAATTTCCTTTTTGTTTGAGTTCTTCGAGAAGACCTGCTTCTTTTAATTCTGCAACCAGATTTTTAAATTTAGTTTCTTTAGCTAACGTGTCTGCAATGTTGCTCGTATTTGCATCTCTATAAGGATAGCCACTATAAGCTAGCGGTTGAAAAAGAGCATAAGGCGGATATTGTGGTTGGGCTATGGTGAGGGATGCGATCGAGCTACTAATACTGAAAATTCCTGCCAAGCAAGTTAACTTTGTTAGCCTATGGTATTTCCTAAAAATCTTGAAGTTTAAACGCCGCATCTTTAATTTTTCTCCAACAAAACAAATGGCTGGTAAAAGCTACATTACCAAGCAATCTATATTAAAAATATCTGATTTGCTGTTTGCGATCTCTAAAATTTTTTTCCTCAAATCGATCGCCAATCTGAAATATAGCGCGTCAATATATTTATACCAGTTCGTAGACGAATTTAAGACGCGATTGCGTAGCACTCCCTACGGGAGATCGAAAACTCTAACGGTAACGCAAGATATCTTTGTACCAACTTGTAGGCGAATTTAAGACGCGATTGCGTAGCACTCCCTACGGGAGATCGAAAACTAAAACTATAGCGCTAGATATATTTGTACTAGTTCGTAGGCGAATTTAAGACGCGATTGCGTAGCACTCCCTACGGGAGATCGAAAACTAAAACTATAGCGCTAGATATCTTTGTACTAGTTCGTAGACGAATTTAAGACGCGATTGCGTAGCACTCCCTACGGGAGATCGAAAACTAAAACTATAGCGCTAGATATCTTTGTACTAGTTCGTAGACGAATTCAAGATGCGATTGCGTAGCACTCCCTACGGGAGATCGAAAACTAAAACTATAGCGCTAGATATATTTGTACTAGTTCGTAGGCGAATTCAAGATGCGATTGCGTAGCACTCCCTACGGGAGATCGAAAACTCTAACGGTAGCGCTAGATATCTTTGTACTAGTTCGTAGGCGAATTTAAAACGCGATCGGCAACGCAGCGTGCGCGAAGTGCAATTGCAGATTTTAACTTGCTACTTACTACTTACTACTTGCTACTTAATTTTTTGAATGGGTGCAATTCTGGGGTCGATAATTTTTTGTCCCAAACCAGAAAATTTGATTGCCAAATTTTGTTTTCTTCCCGAACCCAAAAGATGGGTAACTTCGCCTTCACCAAAAGCATTGTGAAGGACGCGATCGCCGACCGACCATGTTTGTATATTATTAGTATTGTTGCTGTTAGTATTTGCTATTTTTGTCGATCGCTCGACTTGACGATATTTAGTTGCTTGAGAAACGTTGCTACTAATCAATTCTTTGGGCAATTCTTGCAAAAATTGCGAAGGTATCGCTGCTTCTCGCGAACCCCAAAGACGACGTTCTCTGGTATAGGTGATAAATAATTGTTCTTGAGCGCGAGTAATGCCTACGTAACAGAGACGGCGTTCTTCTTCTAATGCCATCGGATCGTTTAAACTTCTGCTATGGGGAAACAATCCTTGTTCCAAACCAACTAGAAAAACGATCGGAAATTCTAGACCCTTGGCAGAATGAAGCGTCATCAAGGAAACTTTTTCTTGTCCTTCTTCTAAATTATCGAGATCGGAAGCTAGAGAAGCGTTAGCTAAAAAAGAAGTCAAACTGGTATCTTCGCTATCTTCCTGAAATTGAGAAATGGCGTTATAAAGTTCGAGGATATTTTCGACGCGGTTGTCTGCTTCCTCAGTACCTTTATTTTTAAGATCGTCCACATAACCAGATTCTTGCATTACCTGGTTTAAAATTTCTGCTGCGGAAAGAGTCTGAATTTGTTCTTGAAACGATCGCACCATTCCCACAAATTTGTTGAGAGATTTTGATGCTTTCCCCGACAGAGTATTGACGGAAGTTTCATCAGTGAGAATTTCCCACAAAGGAATACCCAATTGAGCCGAAGCATTTAGTAAAGAATCCGTCGTACTGTTACCGATCCCTCTTCTGGGAGTATTAATAATTCTCAGCAAACTAACAGTATCGGCAGGATTGGCAATCACTCTTAAATAGGCAAGTGCATCTTTAATTTCTTTGCGATCGTAAAATTTCAAACCGCCAACAATATTGTAGGGAGTGCCACTTTGAATCAGTAAATCTTCAAAGGTTCGCGATTGGGCATTAGTACGATATAAAATAGCAAAGCTACCCCAATTTAATTCTGGATTTTGTTGGGTCATATTTTTCATTTGACCGATAACAAATCTCGCCTCTAATTGTTCGTCATCCGCTTTGTAACAGTAAATTTCTTCGCCAACTCCTCTAGTTGGTTTGAGAATTTTATCAATGCGCTGACTATTATTTTCAATTAAATAATTTGCCGCTTGTAAAATATTTTCTCTAGAACGATAATTCTCTTCCAATTTAACCATGGTGCGAGTATCGTCATCAGGCAAACCATCACCAAAATCATTTTGAAAATCTAAGAGAATAGTAAAATCTGCCAAACGAAACGAATAAATAGATTGATCGGCATCGCCAACAACAAATAGCGATCGATTCTGCCAATTCCATGCACTTTTTCTCGTTTCGCCATTAGTCGCTAACAACCTAATTAATTCGTATTGAATGCGATTAGTATCCTGGTATTCATCGACTAAAATATGTTGAAATTGATTGTGCCAGTAGCCCAAAATTGACTCATTTTGTTGAAAAATACGAACGGGAATCAAAATTAGATCGTCAAAATCAACGGCATTATTAGCGGCTAATTGAGTTTGATACTCTTGATATATTTCGGCAATTACTCTTCCTTTATAACCAGGGTTTTCGATAAAATATTGTTCTGGAGAAAAGCCTTGGTTTTTAGCATTACTAATTTGATAGCGAACTTGACGTGGTTCAAATTTTTTATCATCTAAATTCAATTTTTTGGTAACAATATTTTTGACCAAAGACTGAACGTCAGACTCATCAAAAATAGAAAAATTGCGTTCCCAAATGCGTCCTCTTTCATCACGATATTTGTTGATATCGTAACGAAGAATGCGAGCTAATAAACTATGAAAAGTACCAATCCACAGATTTTTGGTAGTAGTTTTATAGACGCGCGATCGAATACTTTTTTGCTCTAATTCTGACAATAATTCTAAACGCTGCCCATATTTTGTTTGCGCCATTTCTAGAGCGAAAATTTTTTCAATTCGCTCCTTCATTTCTCTAGCAGCTTTATTAGTAAAAGTCACTGCTAAAATATGTTCTGGATCGACTTTATGATGACGAATTAAATTAGCAATGCGATAAGTTAATGCTCTGGTTTTACCCGAACCCGCACCTGCAACAACCAATAAAGGGCCACAAAAATGTTCGACGGCGCGACGTTGAGAAAAATTGAGATGGCTGAGGAAATCAGTGTTGGCAGTCATGGCTAATAAGTTCGGAGTGCTTCCGTAAGAAGTGCTACGCAATCGGAGTTTTTGCGATCGGCGTAGCCTGCATGGTGTCGCGCAATCGCAATCGAGCTATGCTAAAAGCTTCCTAATTAAGGTTAGCGTATTGGCTAACAGATAATAACAGTTTGTCGATCGAAACAATTAAAAATTTTCAAAACCCGAACAGTTTCTCGAATTGCTTGTCATGGCGCAACAAGCTATGAACCACGATCCATAAACCATTAACCACGAACAGTTATGGTTAGATTCCCAATTTATCCATCAATCTTTCAATATCGAAATGTTCCTTCATCAATTGTTGAATACATCTAATTTTAATCGGTTCGAGGATAGGAACTTTGCCAAATGCTTCATCGACAATTTCCACTGTCGTCAGCGTATCGAGATTAACTGAAAGAATGGGAATTTCTAAATCTTCAGCGCGACTGAGGATTAACGGTTGCGGTGGCATGTGTCCCGTCAGAATCAAACAATGAGTTGAAGTTTCCAAAGCAGCTAATTGCAGTTCCGTGCGATCGCCACCAGTCACGACAGCCTTATTTCTACCTTTGCGAAAATATTCCAAAGCAGAATTAACATTCATCGCACCGATGGTAAGACTTTCTACCATTAAATCCAGGCGATCGGCACGACAGAGAACCTTAGCATCCAATCTTTTTGCCAGTTCGCGTACGCTAACGCTTAATAGCAAATCATTTCTAGGCATGAGTCCGAAGACGGGAATGTTGTTTGCCTCCAAAAACGGTTTTACTAATTGTTGAGTATTTTCTAAATGTTTGTCAGGAATATCATTAATAACTACACCTAAAAGGCGATCGCCCAAAAACTGTTTGGCAGTTAACAAAGTATCTACCAAAAGCTGCGAGTGATGGCGCACTACTAATAAGATAGAAGCGTCAATAATCTGCGAAATTTGAGCCACTGAAAGATTAAATAAGCTTCCTTCCCAGAGATTAGCAGGCCCTTCTAACAGAACCAAGTCATCTTTAGTTGGTTCTATGTATTGCTTCAGTTTTTGAGTATAGTCTGTTTCGTCTTCTCCTTTAAGACGTTTGTCGATTATTTCTCGATTTAAATACAAAAGTGAAGATGCAATTGAAACAGTTTTTTTGTCAAGTGCATCTGCAAAAAAACCGTTTTCTTCGCCAAGGTTTTCCTTTTCGTTTTTGCCGTTCCAAGCGTCTACAGGTTTTTTGTAATCGACTGTAATTCCTTTAGCTTTTAACTGATGAGCGATACCCAGTATAGTTGCTGATTTACCGCTATAAGCTTCTGTCGAACCAATCAGCAAATATTTGGCAGATTTTGCCACATCTAAACTCCTTACTATCTCCTCTATAATTATCATTCATCAAAGCGCAACAATTTTCGGTAAAATCCGCGTGGAAAATCTGTTAAATTACTAGTCTTAGAACTGGTAATTACTTCGATCAAATGATCGATAAATTCCGAATTAGAGATAGTCAATTCATAACTGAGGTCAGCTTGTCCATCGAATTGTAGGCGACAACGGGTTAGTTCTGAAGGAAGTCTCGATACAAACCAAGTAGCAACAAAAGGAATACTTTCGCCTCCTTCAATCTTACGGCTACCTTCTAGTGAACCATTTCGATAGAGAGTGATCGCATAAGGCAACCAGTTATGTTTGTTTTTGGGGTAGTAAGGCATGTAAACCACTACATCAGATTTTCCAGCAGGTTGTAATTGTTCGATGGTAGACATAGATGAGTATTAATTTTATTTGGGGCAACATTATTGTCTGCCTGAGTTATGGCAAACAAGTACAGAGGAATGCAACCTGTAATACATCTATCCAATATACTCTCGGTTTTTTCGTGCTACCAGTTGTTGCCGATCGCAAATAGATTGATTTTACGTCTCTAATCTCACTCGAGTCGGTACAATAAATGAACAAAGCTGTGACTAGCTTTGTCAAAAAATATCGATCGCCCTAGTTGCCAAGATATTCAATTTTTATTTTGTAAAATGTCTTCAACAAATATAGAAAACCCATCCCAAACAGATACCGAAGATTATTTTGACGAACTTCCCGATGAAGTAGAGATGTCTTTATTCGACCATCTTCAAGAGTTGAGGGTGCGAATTTTCTATGCTTTGATTGCTGTTGTCGTGGGCGCGATCGGCTGTTTTGTTTTTGTCAAACCTCTGGTTCAATTTCTGGAAATTCCCGCCCATGGTGTTAAATTTCTGCAACTCGCCCCAGGAGAATTTTTCTTTGTCTCGATGAAGGTGGCGGGATACAGTGGGATACTCATCTCTAGTCCTGTAATTCTCTATCAAATCGTTCGCTTTGTCTTGCCTGGTTTAACCAGACGCGAACGGCGTTTGCTCGCTCCTGTGGTTTTTGGTTCTAGTATACTATTCTTTGCTGGTATAGCATTTGCCTACATTGCTCTTATTCCTGCGGCGCTGAATTTTTTTATCAGCTACGGCGCGGATGTAGTCGAACAGTTATGGTCGATCGATAAATATTTTGAATTCGTACTTTTGTTGCTGTTTAGTACGGGTTTGGCGTTTCAAGTCCCGATCGTCCAGATAATTTTAGGCATACTCGGTATTGTTTCTTCAGAACAAATGCTCTCTGGTTGGCGCGTTGTAATTTTAGCCGCAGTCGTCGCAGGGGCAATTCTGACACCATCTACCGATCCTCTAACTCAATCTCTACTTGCTGGTGCAGTTTTAGGACTGTATTTTAGTGGGATTGGCATGGTTAAATTACTTGGAAAGTAAAATTTATAGGCAATCGGGCAATGGGCATCGGGCAATGGACAATGGGCAATGGGCAATGGGCATCGGGCAAAGTCAGAAGTCGTGACGTTCATTCGTCGTGAGGTAAAAAATTCATTACTCATTACTTATTACTCATTACTCATTACTCATTACTCATTACTCCCTATCCCCTATCCCCTATTCCCTATTCCCTACTCCCTCTCCCTATTCATCCAAAATCCATTCAGAAGCGCGATCGCCCAAGTCTAGAGCAATGCTAACCGCTTTACCCAGTCTCGGACGTTCGCGGGTTTTTTCAACAAAGTTTTGAAATTGAGATACGCCGCCCCAAGCATTGAGATAGCCCGAAATTGTGTCTAAATGAGCCAAATATTCCGATTGTGAGAGGGGAAAAGAAGCTTGTTCTAAGTATTTCCACATAATTTGGACAAAAATCTTGCCTTTGCTCCTTCTCAGTTGAATGTCATAAGAGCGTCCCCATTTATTAAGTAAGATTTGATGTAGTTCTTGTCCTGTCATGTTGCCGATAATTTATTGCTATTAATTTTAAATAAAATCGTATAAATATACATTTTGAAAGCGTTAGAGTCATTTAAATCTTAATTTTATTAATAATAATTTTCAATTAATCAACTCCCAATCGATGCAGATAAGATGAAGTGCTAAATCTCTGTAATAATTTAATACATAAGCTGTTAACCTTTTTAAAGACAAGAATTTTGAAGAAGGCAGAAGGCAGGAGGCAGAGGGCAGAAGGTTTGATTGAAAGGTTGGATACAAGATTGGCAATTGGTGGGGGATTCAGACCCACCACCAATTGTAGACCTCCAAATTGTAGATTTGGAGGGCCCGCGTCCACAGGAGCGAGGCTACCTCGCCAAGAGTGTCGGGTTCGGCTTGTACCCGATTGGACAAGACTTTCTCAGACGGCATCAAACTTTTTATCTCGCCAACAAATGAACATATGCGCCTTCTGCCCTCTGCCCTCTGCCTTGCACAGATGTGCTGGTCACAATTCTGTGCTTCTGTTGCCAAATCTGAATTTTGCATAGACAGCAGAAATGAAAAAAATTTAAACTTGTCCTCATAGCGGTTTACAAAAACACACAATTAAACATTCAGTTATGGCTCAACTTTCTGGATCTTCAGATGTCCCAGATATGGGGCGGCGGCAATTCATGAATTTGCTGACCTTTGGTACGATTACGGGTACTGCGTTAGGCGCATTGTACCCAGTGGTTAAATATTTCATTCCTCCTTCTAGCGGCAGTGCTGGCGGCGGTTTGACAGCCAAAGACGCTTTAGGTAACGACATCGTTGTCAGTGAGTTTTTAAACACTCACAGCGCTGGCGATCGCACCCTCGCCCAAGGCTTTAAAGGCGACCCTACTTATATCGTAATCCAAGGCGACAAAACTATAGCCAACTACGGTATCAACGCCGTTTGTACTCACCTAGGTTGCGTAGTACCCTGGAACGCCAGCGAAAACAAATTTATTTGTCCCTGTCACGGTTCTCAATACAATGCTGAGGGTAAAGTAGTACGCGGCCCCGCGCCTCTATCTTTACCATTGGTTCACGCCAACGTCTCAGAGGATGACAAAGTTGTCTTTACTCCTTGGACGGAAACCGATTTTCGTACCGAAGAAAAGCCCTGGTGGGCATAGATCGACAAAATAATCTACTAAAAATTTAAATTTTCTTTCTTTTTGACTGACAGATGAGAACACCTTCAACATTGTCAATCGGTTGGGCAAACAAAATTGTCACCAAAACCGTGCTGTTGGTAGTAGCGATCGCCACATTTTTCTTTACCAGCGATCTGCTAGTACCTCAGTCTGCTGCTGCCTATCCTTTCTGGGCGCAACAAACAGCCCCAGAATCACCTAGAGAAGCAACTGGACGTATTGTTTGCGCCAACTGCCATTTAGCCGCAAAACCTGCCGAAGTAGAAATTCCTCAGTCTGTCACACCAGACACGGTTTTTGAAGCAGTAGTAAAAATCCCCTACGATCTAAACTCTCAGCAAGTTTTGGCAGATGGTTCTAAAGGTGGCTTAAACGTCGGTGCGGTGTTAATGCTGCCCGATGGTTTTAAAATTGCCCCACCCGATCGAATCTCCGAAGAAATGCAAGAAAAAGTAGGTGGACTTTACTTCCAACCCTACAAAGAAGGTCAAGATAACGTAGTTATCGTCGGACCATTACCAGGCGAACAATACCAAGAAATTGTTTTCCCCGTCTTGTCTCCCGACCCTTCTGTCGATAAAAATATTCACTTTGGTAAATATTCCGTCCATTTAGGTGCTAATCGCGGACGCGGTCAAATTTATCCTACTGGCGAACTAAGCAACAACAATGCTTTCAAAGCTTCCAAAGCTGGTACGATCGCTCAAATTAACGAAGCTGAAGGCGGCGGTTATCAAGTAACCATCAATACCGATGCAGGTAGCGTCGTCGAAAATATTCCTGCTGGCCCTTCTATTGTTGTTTCTGAAGGACAACAAGTTGCCGCTGGAGATGCTCTTACCAGCAATCCTAACGTAGGTGGTTTCGGTCAAAAAGATACTGAAGTCGTTCTGCAAAGTCCAACTCGTATCAAAGGTTTAATCGCTTTTATTGCAGCGATTATGCTCTGTCAAATTTTGTTAGTTATCAAGAAAAAACAAGTCGAGAGAGTACAAGCTGCTGAAATGAATTTCTAATTAATAGCAAGTTCAAAAAATTATGAAAGACAGGTCAGAAACCTGTCTTTTTTTTTAGTCATTAAATTTGAATTTTTTATTATCGATTCATTGTTTTTTTTTAGCTATTATTATGAGTAAACTTTATAGTATCGAATTTATCAAATGGTAGATATAGTCGATCTTGCCGCTAACTCAAACAACTTTAAAACTTTGACTAATGCAGTTAAGGCGACAGAATTAGCCGAAATACTCAAAAAATCTGGCCCTTTCACTGTTTTTGCCCCTAGTGATGATGCTTTTGCCAAAATGCCACTAGTTACAGTCGTCAATCTCTGGGCAGATTTAGCCCAATTTAAGCATTTTTTAACCGATCATGTCGTATCTGGTAAATTAATGCAAGCCGATTTGAAAAATATTCGATCGGTTTCATCAGTTGAAGGAAAATTGATTCCGATTAATTTTACTAATGGATTTTCAGTAAATGATATTACTGTTGTCGCAGCCGATATTGAAGCAGATAATGGTGTTATTCATGTAATTGATGAAGTAATTTCTTTAAGAAGGGAATAGGCAAAATTTTAGGTTTTTGCGATCGACAAAAATACTTTGACTGCTTGAACGAAGGCAGAAGGCGATCGGGCAGTCGGCAGAAGGAGCAATTTCCGTGGGATTCCGACCCACTCTTCTATTGAAGACCGCCAAATCAAAGATTATGGCGGGGGCGCATACCCCACAAGTGAAAAGGAATCCGCGAAAAATCAAACCTTCTGCCCGGTCACTGAGCTTGCGTTGCCCTGAGCAGTTCGACAAGCTCACTGTTCCACTTGTCGAAGGGTCGAAGTGCTGCCCTCAAACTTCTGCCTTCCAAGGCGGAAGCCTTGGTAAAATGAGCTTTAGCAGCAGTAGCCCCGCGCTCTACCCTTCGGGTGAGCGTCGGCTCGAGGTGCGAGCGAGTCGAGGGAGGTTGCTTGACCAATGCGCTACGGCAACGTCCCTTATAGTGCGATCGTCTTTTCCGCACACGGGACTCCTCAATAAGGCAAATTTACTTCGCCTTCCGTGCCTCCTTTTCGCGAGGGAGGGCAACACTGCCGAGACGAGTCATTTCCTACGCTGCAAATGAGTATGGTACAATTGGGCTACCCTCCCAAATAGTCGAGGGCTTAGTGTTACAGGGCTTCCCGCCTTGCTGTCTAGCTCGAATGCCTCTGAATCTGCGACGAGACAGGTCATGTACGATGAAGGGCTAGAATCGGGAGTAGCAATTACTTGCTTCACAAGTTTTCTCGTTAACAACACACTTCAAATCCTTCTGCGGTGGGGCATCACGTGGAAGTAAAACAAAGCTCGTGGAGGCGATAGGGGTTGCCCAGCCGTTGAACCGAGTAGCCAAGGACTTGGAAGCCCGCTCTGTAATCGAAGAATTCAGAGTCGGGTAGGCAAGAGACCGGGATATGTCACGAAAGCACGATTTTTGAAGTAGCGAGACTGAAAAAATGCCCGATATTGTCGATATTGCCGTAGGTTCGGATTCTTTTACCACTTTAGTCACGGCAGTAAAAGCAGCCGATTTAGTAGAAACCTTAAAAAGTCCAGGCCCTTTTACAGTTTTTGCTCCCACCGATGAAGCTTTTGCCAAACTGCCACCGGGAACGATTCAAACTTTAGTTCAAAATATTCCTCAACTGTCGCGAATTTTAACATTTCACGTCGTACCCGGTAAGCTGATGAAAGCAGACTTAGAAAAAGTTACTTCTGTTACTTCAGTTGAGGGTTCGCCAATCTCGATCGATTGTAGTGACGGTTTTGAAGTTAAAAATGCCACTGTCATCGCCGCCGATATTGAAGCAGACAACGGCGTAATTCATGTAATTGATAACGTTATTTTAATGGGATAAATAGGGGTTAGGGGCTAGGGGCTAGGGGATAGGGAGTAATGAGTAATGAGTAATGAGTAATGAGTAATGAGTAATAAGTAATGAGTAATGAGTAATGAATTTTTTACGTCACGACGAATGAACGTCACGACTTTGCCCCTTGCCCTATGAACAATGAACTATGAACCATAAATAATTACCAGTTTAAAATTAGTTTAATTTGTTCGACTAAGTTTTGCGGGTCGAAGGGTTTGGTAATTACTCCGGTTACTCCTAAATCTTTAAATTGTTTTTGCTCGCTCATTTTGGCTTTGGCGGTAAGTAAAATTGTCGGAATGTGGCGAGTTTTCTCGTTCTTTTGGAGTTGCTTGAAAGTTTCTGTCCCATCCATCAACGGCATCATTACGTCTAATAAAATTGCGTCGGGTTGATGTAATTCTGCAACTACTATACCTTCCCTTCCAGAGTCAGCAGTTACGATATCCCAACCCGCTACAGCTTCCAAGCAGATTTGGATTACTTCTCTTACGCCATCGTCATCATCAATTACTAAAACTTTTTTATTGTTCATAAGTTCATCGGGCAATGGGCAACGCTGCACTGGGCAACGGACAAAGTCGTGACGTTCATTCGTCGTGACGTAAAAAATTCATTACTCATTACTCATTACTCATTACTCATTACTCATTACTCATTACTCCCTAACCCCTAGTTTTTGGTAAAGAAATATAAAAAGTACTACCTTTACCGAAAGTGCTTGTAACCCAAATTTTACCTTGATGTTGTTCGATAATATTACGACAAATAGCTAAACCTAAGCCAGTTCCACCTTTGTGGCGGGAATCAGAACCATCTATCTGATGAAAGCGTTCGAATACACTTTCTAACTTATCTACAGGAATTCCTCGCCCCTCATCTTTAACGCTAAATAAAATATTTTGCTCCGAACTTCTTTCAACTGTCAGTAAAACTTTCGAATCTGGTTCGGAAAATTTAATGGCATTACTGAGGAGATTGATTAAAACTTGGATAATACGATCGCCATCGGCAAAAAATTCTATTTCTTGTGGACGAACTTCGAGTTCGATCCCCGTACGATTGGCAACGATTTGGACTTGGTCGATCGCTTGCAACATTAGTTCGGCAGCATTGACTACTTGTTCTGAGAGTCTAATTTTTCCTGACTGCAAACGTTCTAATTCTAAAATGTCATTAACTAGTCTTACCAGTCGTTCGGTGCTTTGGGCAGCAATTTCGATGACTCTTGTTCCCTGTTTGGAATCTATGGCGATCGATTTGCTGGTGAGTAAATTTAGCGCACCGTGAATCGAAGTTAGGGGCGTACGCAATTCGTGACTGACTACAGAAATAAATTCATCTTTCATGCGTTCGATCGCGTGGCGTTCGGTAACATCTTCCCCGATACTCATCGTGCCGATCGCAATTCCTTGAGGACTTTGCAAAAGAGTATTGTTCCAGAGAATAATTTTTTCTTCTCCAGATTTCGTCAAAATTAAATTTTGGTAATGAGAATGGGCATTTTCATCTAAAATTTCTCCAAAAATTTGTTTGGCATTAATTCGATCGCCTTGGGGTATAAAAGTGACGAACCAGTCTCGACCGATTATTTCTGCGTGAGTGTAGCCTGTCAGTTCGAGGAAAAAAGAATTAACATATTCTACTTTGCCATCGCGATCGAGTCCGACAACTATCATTCGTACATTTTCTAGTAGCGATCGCCAGCGTTTTTCCGATCTTCGTAAAGCTGCTTCTGCTTGTTTGCGTTCTGCTAATTCGCATTCTGCAAGTTCTTTGGCTTTAGAAAGTTCGATCGTTCTGGCGACAACTCTCGATTCTAATTCGACTTTGGCTTTGAGTAATGCTTGTTCGGCTTGTTGGCGTTCTCGTTCGACGCGATCGGCGGTAATATATTTACCGATACTTTGCGCCATCATTTCGATAAATTCCCGTTCGCGATCGCTAAAATCTCGACTTCTAATTTCATTCGATAAAAAACTTAAAGAACCGTAAACTAATCCATCGACAAAAATAGGAGTACCAAGATATGTTTCTAGTTTTAAATATTGGTAGAGGGGGTGGTTTTGCATGCCCACGATTCCACCGACATGAGAATAGGCGATCGTCCTTTTCTTTCTAGCTACCGCCGCACAATATGTATTACCTAGAGCAAATTGTTGATTGGGAGCTAAACTTAGATCGGATTTAACGGCATAGATAGTACAAGTATCCTCTGTAATACGAGCAACAATTCCAGTCGTACAGTCAAAAATCTCACACCCAGTTTCTAAATAATCTTCAAAAAGCCGATCGAAACTTTGGTAGTCAGTTGTATTTAAGCGATGCAGGTGCTTGAGATTGTAGCTAAATTCTGTAAGCGCCTGAGAAGTTTGTAATATTTCTGCCTGTGCTTGCTTGCGTGCGGTAATATCTTCAAAAATATAAAGTCGTCCGAAATAGCGATCGCTTTCGTCGCGAATTTGACTTGAAAAACGCCGAATTGTGCGTCCGTCAACAAAATTAATTTCATCTTCGACAACAGCACGATTTTCTTCGCTTTGCAAGGGTTTACAAGACTCAGCAAAGGCAGGGACATTGTGAATTAGAGGCAAACAAGCAGGAATTAAATCGTTGTTTTTTAATTCTCCGTTCTGTATTTGAGCGTATAAATGTTCGAGTTGCCAAATCTCACAGAAACGGTAATTAAAATAAAGAATGGTATCGTTGCGATTATCGACAACATAAAAAGCTAACGGCGAAGCACTAGTCATCGATCGCAACAGTGCTTCTTTCCAGCGTAATTGTTGTTCTGAGTGTTGATTTTCGTCGATTTCTTGGCGAAGCAATTCGTTATTTTCACTCATCGCTTTCGTTCTGTGTTCTACTTTTTTTTCGAGGCTATCGTTAGCAATTTGCAATGCTTGTGTCAGTTGCTCGTTTTTTTCTTTTTGTCTTCCTTGGAATAAAACCAATAAAAAAACCAGACCGATACTCAAACTCATCGACACGATTTGCGCTGTCCATCTTCGATCGGATGAGTTTGCGATCGTTGCATAAATAAGATAAATGCTCCAAACTAAAACGCTGCTCACTCCTGCTTTAAT
>JBOFLQ010000138.1:0-21275 GCA_051657945.1 Xenococcaceae cyanobacterium
ATGCCAAATATGCTTCATGCTTTGGTTATAGATAGCGATCGTCGATGTCAACGCTTTTCTCTCTCAAAAGATGGATTTGATTGTTTTACTCGATCGACTGGAAACTAAAATTAAGAATTAAATAGAGAGCAAAAAAAAATAATTATGAGTAAATATGTTTGTTCTGTTTGCGGTTACGAATACGATCCAGAAATAGGTGATTCCGATAATGGCATCGAACCAGGAACGGCATTTGCCGATTTATCTGAAGATTGGGTTTGTCCTGTATGTGGTGCAGAAAAAGAGGATTTTGAAGAAGCCGAATAACAATTTCGAGCGGCGAAAGCTTGCCTTTGGGCTGGTAAATATATCCATCTCAGGCAGTACATAGTAATACACTTGTTCGAGCTATTGATAGAAGTGTACAAAAATTTCAAAAAAGTTCGAACGGATTAGGTATTGAAAACTATGTCAAATAAGACAAAGACGATCGAAAAATTGCTAGTTGCCTCGATCGGCATTGTTAGTGCTAGCGCTTTATTTTGTTTGCCAGGAATAGCGCAAAATAGACAAGAGACGATGAGTCCTTCTCAAGGTTCGATGTCTGGTTCGATGTCTTCAGTAAGCAAGCTCGATCGAGATTTTATGACCAAAGCAGCGCAATCCGATCTGACTGAAATTCAAACGAGTCAATTAGCGCTACAAAAATCGCAAAATCGAGAAGTAAGAGATTACGCGCAAAAAATGATTCAACAGCATACCAATTCGAGCAAACAACTGATGCAGATAGCGCAGTCTAAAGGTGTGACTCTGCCAAAAGATGTCGATCCAAAAAACAAACCGAAGATGGCAAAACTGGAGAACCTTTCTGGTGAAGAATTCGATCGCGCCTACATGCAAGGACAGATTCAATCTCATCAAAAAACTTTGAATGAATATCAAGCATATCTACAAAAAGGTCAAGAACAAGAGTTGATAGCTTTTGCTAATAAAGTTGCACCACTTGTTTCTCAACATTTAGAAATGGCTCAGGGCATGGTAGCACAACGTTAACTTTATTTGGAAAATCCCCTGCTCTTAAGGCAAGGGGATTATTCATCGACTTATCTTTAAAAACATCAATCTTTTAGAGGATCGTGACCCCAATTCATTAGAGAATAACGCCAACGGCTATGTTCGATATCGTGGGATGGTTTCTGTGCGGAATGACGACGAACGTAGCTGATGACTTTTTGCATGTGTTCGAAATCTTCTTTTGTGTATTCCGATTCCTCTTTGTTCAGAATTTCGAGAATATGTTTTCCAGATTTATGCCCGATCGATTCGTTTTCGTCTTTTTTCTGACCGACTAAATTACTTTCTTGGGTTGTTAGCCATTTTTGCAATTCTTCGCAAGTTAGATTAACTACTTCTTGAAATTCTTCGAGTGTTTGTTTTTGTTCGTCGGTAATTTCTTTATTGCTGTATTTTCGATCGCGTTTTGTTTGATTTGTCATAAACTTATTACAAGCGCTACATAAAAGCTTTTTTCGAGCCAAAAAACCGAACAATTTTTTAAATGTATCATTCAAAATATATTTTTACTTCTTCTCAAAGAGTTATTTACAAACGACTCAAACAATATTTCTTCTGGAAGAAGTCAATTTACTTATAAAGAGTAAAACTTATAATGTAATGCTTCGAGCAAAATTGCTGATGAGCTTAGTTAGTTACAAACTCACTCGCTTTATTGTTTATTTAAATCAAAAATTAAACTAGTTTCATTAGTTACAGAAAAATTTTTGAGCGAATCAAAAATATAAATATTAGGAGTTTATATGCGAATTGCCCAAGTTGCCCCTCTTTGGGAAAGAGTTCCTCCCCCAGGCTATGGAGGGATAGAATTAGTTGTCGGTCACGTTACTGACGAATTAGTAAAAAGAGGTCACCAAGTAACTTTGTTTGCTTCTGGAGATTCGGAAACTTTAGCTCAATTAGAAGCGATCGTTCCTCGTGCGCTACGCCTCGATCCCTCTATCGAAGAAACTGCCGTCTACGAGTTGTTGCAATTGGGACAAATAACCGAAATGGCAAAGGAGTTTGACTTAATTCACTTCCATACAGGTTTAATGGCTTTGCCTTTTATTCCCATGCTCAAAACTCCTGTGGTTCAAACCTTGCACGGACGCTTTACACCCGACAATTACAAGATATTCGATCGCTACTCTAATTTATCGTATATCAGTATTAGTAATGCCCAACGTCAAGCAGCAGCTCATCTTAATTACGTAAGTACGGTATACAATGGTATTGATGTCGATAGCTTTACATTTGAGCCGCAGCCCGAAAATCCTCCCTATCTGGCATTTCTGGGTCGAATTTCTCCAGAAAAAGGACCTCAACATGCTATTACCATCTCTCACGCTACGGGTATACCATTAAAAATAGGTGGTAAAATAGATCGAGTCGATCGCGAATTTTATAAGAACGAAATCGCTCCTCTGATCGATGGCAAGCAAATCGAATATTTGGGCGAACTAGGTCATCATGACAAGGCAAAGTTACTAGGCAATGCGGCAGTAACTTTATTCCCTATTACTTGGCCAGAACCTTTTGGCTTGGTTATGATTGAATCTATGTCTACAGGAACGCCAGTCGTGGCAATTAATCATGGTTCTGTTTCTGAAGTAATTGCTCATCAAAAAACTGGTTGGGTTTGTTCTAATGTTGAAGAAGCGATCGCTGCCGTTCCTAAAGCGATGAAACTCGATCGCCGTCAATGTCGTCAACATGTCGAACAGTATTTTAGCATTGCCAAAATGGTTGATGGCTACGAAGCTACATACAGACAAGCGGTTCAAGACAAGGTATCGCTTAACGGTAAGATGTCTCATTCAAGTTCGATCGCTTTATAGTTAGCAATCGAGGTGCGCTCGATCGAAGGCGGCAATGTCGAACGCAAGTTTCGATCTTTTAGCCGCCGTAAAATTTTTTGGCAAAAAATTATTTGTGTGTCGTCATATTTTATTTCTTCGAGCGATCGACAAGAATTGCACTCTAAAAAAGACGGCAGTTTTTAATCTATTTAATAATCATGAATTTTGAAAATACTATTCCCACAAAAAATAGTTCTTTTTTGGAGAAAATTAAATCTGAAAGTGGACTAAAAGATCTTGAAGAAGCAAAAGATTCTGCACGGGTTGTCTTTCGCGTTATGCGCGATTCAATGCCAAAAAAAGTTAGCGATCGAGTCATTCTCGAACTCAGTAAAAAAACTCGTTCTACAAATCAAATAGCCTCATTGTGGCGAGAGACTAATCCTTTATTTTTTCTGCTAAATTTCAGAATTATGAATTCTTCTTTGCCAATTGTGACACCATTTTCTACAAACGATAATTTGTTTGTCGCCAGAGTCGAACAAGAAAGTAGTCTGACCGAAGGCAATGGAGAAACTGTTATTCAAGCCGTTTTTTCTGCAATTATAGATAAATTATCTCAAGAATGCATTCTGGAAATTGCGGAATTTTTACCAGGACAAATCCGCAAATTTTGGTTGAATTCTCGATAGTTGTTGGCGTTTTTCTCCCACGCGAGCGATCGCATGGGAGTTGTAAAAATCGAGATCGATAATTAAGATTGATAAGACCATTCGCGATTCAAATCATTTTTTACTAAATTTTTAATTACGTTATCTTTAATCATTAATAGGCGTGAAGCTTCAACCAACAATGAAAGAGCTTGTTCGCGACTCATGTTTTGAGCGGATTCTTGAAAAACTTTCATTTGGAATTCTTGTTCTAAACTAAGTTGAAGACTTTGATTGAATTGTCCCATTTCCATTGTTAATCTCCTCATCAAGTAGAAGTTGATATTTGTTTTAACTGTCTTTACTGTAATTGAAAAAAAACAAAAAGCTTTCTACCACAAGATGTATTAATTTTTCTAGCAAATTCAAAAATTGTTAAATAAATTAATCGAGCGAATAATCTGAGCGATCGCTTCTATTTTTATCTCAATCTCAAGATATAAGTTTTCAATTTGCAAGACAGAAAAATAAAAAAAAATCATTTACTAGCAAAAAAAACTTGTTAGTAAATCCTCCACAAGAACGATTTAATTAAAAAAAAAATTAAGCAACATTCAACCTTTAGATTGACTGAGAAAAAAGCGTTTTCAGGTATAAAAGTATTAAATGCTACTAAATAAAGAGCAAAAATAATTATGCTAAAACTAAATTTAAAAACATTTTTTGTAAATTTCCAACGAGTTGTACTAACCATTCTTGTTTGTACTCTATTTTTGGTAAATAATACTTTGACAGCAGCAGCCGTCACTAGTAGTCCAGAAAAAGGTGAAGCACACTTAAACGATATTCAACAAAGAACAGACATGTTGGATAAAAACACGGGAGATATTTCTCGTGGCGATCGATCGGTTTATCCTTCTCTCAAACAAACACAAGAAGCTGCCAACAAAGGGCCAAATGAAATTCAAGGAGATGCCGATTTAGACAAAATGATTAGCCCTGAAGATGTCAAAAATAAAAATGAAGCTACCGCAGAAGATAAAGTAACAGGCTTTTTCTCGAAATTAAAAGATTCTAAATAAACCTCAGAATTTAATTTATTCTGAAATTTTTTATAAACAAGTAAAGGCGATCGCACTCGATCGCCTTTACTTGTTTATATTTATCTACCCCTAGCTTTTATTAATTATTTTCTGACATGTTGGTGTCACATTCACCTTTGATACTAATGAATAAGCAACAAAAATTCATTTAGTTGACTAGGAGATAAATATGAAAATCAAATTAATGCCAATGTTAGCAGGAGTATTAATGTTTGCTGTTGCACTTGTTCCTTTATCGGCGCAAGCTTGTTCTGAAAATAAAAATACTGGTAATTCAGGAACTACCACGCAACCAACTAATCCTCCACAAACTTAATTAAAGAAAGAAAGCCCACGGCTTTAAGCCGTGGGCTTGTTTATAAACTTATTTTAGATCGCGAAGCGCAATCGCTAGCTCGATATATTTCACCTGGTGTATGGTCGGCATTAATATTAATTACCAAATCTACCAACTCGGAATTTTTAGTTAAAGGCGTTATAAATAATTCTGGATGAAGCGATCGCCAGAAATATTCGACGAAGCGATCGATTTCTTCATCGCTCATTCCGTTGTTTTCTAAAGCTATCATTTTATGTTCGGCTTCTTTACGCCACTGCTTGCTAAGACGATAATCGACGGGATAAAGCACCAATAGACGGTCTAATTTTTCCCACAAAGGTAAGTATTCTTTTAATCTGCGATTGGTATCGATCGCAAATAGCTTGTCTTCTGGTGTGTCGATCGGTGATGGTGCACGATCGAAAACACTTTCAACAACAGGTTGTGCGCCAACAAACCAACCTTCAAACAAAACTATATCGATATTTTTAACTATTTCTGGTTCTGTGCGATCGCCAGCACCATTATGAGCAGATTTATCAAAACGAGTTATGGAAACTGATTCTTCGCGATCGCCCTGACGCAATTTTTCTAAAATATCTATTCCCAATTCTACATCGTGAGTACCTGGAGGCCCGCGCCAAATTAAACGCGGATCTTGTTGTTGCAATTTTTGTCTTTCGGCGTAGGTTTTGTAAAGATCGTCGATCGAAATGGCAACGCTGGAATAACCTAAATAACTCAAAAGTAATTGAATTACCCTAGCGAGGGTAGTTTTACCCGTTCCCTGTCCCCCCAAAACTCCTTGAATGAGAGTACGTCCTAAATCTTTTTTCCGATCGGCTATTTGAATCGCTAAAGGTAACCACAAATTCCAAAGCGTTTTCAAAATATAATCTGTGTCTTGAAAACCGCAACTTTGACAGAGTCTGAAAACGTCTGAATGTACTTTTGGTAGTAATTGCAGTCTTTGTTCGAGTTTTTGGGAACAATCGATCGCTGTCAAATCGAAAGCTTTGGCGCGATCGGCTTGACTTAATTCTTCTACTACTAGTTTTTCTAGTTCTTTATCTGTACATTTTTTTCCTTGACAACAAGGCTTTAAAATTTCTAAATATTTCATTTTTCATTAGGCAATGGGCAACGCTGCACCGGGCATTGGGGAGGCGCGGATTCGGGAGGCACTTCTGGTGCGAACCTGTGTCGCCATACTTAGTGCCGTAGGTTTCCTCCGAATTGCATTGCGCCGTCATCAAGTAAAGTTACTCATTCAAAAGTCATGATTCCTCCCCTATCCCCTATTCCCTACTCTCTCTTTTAAGATCCGAGTTTGAATGCTTCTAAAAATAAACTATATGTCAAACCCAATTTAAAAACATTTAAAACATCCAAAAGAAGCGATCGCTCTTGACGCTGACGTTGTCTTGCTTGTTGTCTTGCTATTGTTTCTTGTAAAGGTTCGCGACGAATACGACTATAAAATAGATTGCTGACAATTTCTGTGAATAACAATAGCAAACCAGCACCATAAATATCTAATGACGCATCTTGTCCGGCAGTAGTAATAATTACCGAACCCATAAACACGCCAGACAGAAAACCGATTAAGATTAAGGCTATTCGTCGCCAAGGGTTGGTAAACAATCTGTTAATGCGATCGCCAGTTAATTCGACAAGGGTGCTTAAACGGGTTCGTTGCATTTTGAATAACAAATTATTTAGAATATTTAGAAATTCGATCGAGCAACCATAAAGTAGAAACTAAACCTGCAAAGTGCGCGGCGATTGTATTGGTATTTGCTTGAATGATTAATAAATCTGCCGGATTGACTAGCTTATTTGGATCGATGTTAATGCCAATTGATTGAGGAACAGTAATAACCTTTAGTAAGACAATACCTGATAAAGCTTCTGCTCCCAAAATTGATAAAAAGATTCCTGTCAAATTGACAATCAGTCCGTATTTGATAACTTGTAAAGTACTTGCCTTTTTGGGGCGACTATCGGCATCGAGATTTTGCATCTTATTGCCAATTTGCGAAAAACGCAAAGAAAAGAAAAGAGCAAAACCTAAAAATATTACCGCACAAAAAGCGCAAAAGATTGCTAATTCGATTCCTGAAGTTTTTTGTTTGTTTCCCAAAACCGCAGGAGCAGCTACGACTAAAAGTACCGCAGAGACAACACCCAAAACAAGCTGCATCCAAAATGCAATACGTCCTGCTCGAATCAGAGATGATGAAACTTTCTCTATAGTTGTAGGTAAGCTGCGATTGCGACTGAGTTCAGAATTTGACTTCATATAGATTCGGTTTTAAATCGTATGTTACGTACACGAACATACCTTGACTCGATTGTATTCTAAAGCCAAGCTCGATCGGACTGGTATTGTGAAAATATTTTATCGCTTTCCTAATTTTTAACTCTATGTCGGAAGAAGTCCCGCGCCATAATATGCAGATTTGGCGACGGGGCGGGGCTTTTAAACGCCTGGGAAACCACAGGCGTATCTCCCCTTATGAATTCCGACCGACGTTCTCCCCGAAATAATTCGCTCTCGCGTGCGTCGGCTTCGCCAACAAATAAACGCATCGCCTTCAATATCCTCTATGTATGCTATCATGTTATCACTACCAAATAATATTGATAATGTATCGAGCTTACAAATTTAGATTGTATCCCACAAAAGCGCAAAAAATAGCTTTAGCTAAAAGCTTTGGCTGTTGTCGTTGGTATTGGAATTACTCTCTAAATCTGTGCCAAGAAACTTACAAATTATCTGGTAAAAGCTTGTCTAGAGGAGCAATACAAGGTTTATTACCCAATCTCAAGAAAGAACATGAATGGCTAAGTGATGCCTATTCTCAATGCTTGCAATACGTAGCCCTAAATCTAGCTACTGCTTACAAAAACTTTTTTGAGAAACGAGCAGGATTCCCATCTTTCAAATCAAAGCACGGTAGGCAATCAATTAGCTATCCAGCTAACGTTAAATTAGACGAAGACTATCTAAAACTACCAGGAAAAATTGGTAAAGTTTACTGCAAGCAAAATAGAAAGTTTGACGGGCAAATCAAAACTGTTACCGTCTCCCTTAACCCTGATGGTAAATATTATGCTTCTGTTTTAGTGGATAACGGGAAAGAAATTCCACAAGCTTCTAGCAAAGGAAAAGCAATAGGAATTGATTTAGGATTAACTCACTTTTGCATTACCAGCGATGGTAGCAAATTTGATAACCCGCGGAACTCCCAAAAACACACTCGTAATCTCAAAAAGAAACAACAAAGTCTTAGTCGAAAAGAAAAAGGTAGCAATACCAGAGCTAAAGCCAAAAGATTGGTTGCTAAAGTACACTCAAAGATTATTCGAGTTAGATTCGATTTTCTACACAAACTATCCCGCAAGATAGTCAACGAAAACCAAGTTATTGCAGTTGAAAATCTCAATGTCAAGGGTATGGTACGTAACCACAACTTAGCCAAAGCTATTAGTGACTGTGGCTGGGGTCAATTCCGTACTATGCTTAAATACAAGTCAGAATGGGACGGAAAAACCTACATTGAAGTCGATCGATTTTTCGCCTCTTCTAAAACTTGTAACGTGTGTCTCAATAAAGTAGATAGTTTGGCGTTAGATGTTAGGTCTTGGACTTGCAGTAATTGCCAAACTAACCATGACCGCGATGTCAACGCGGCATTGAACATTAGAAATGAAGCCTTGCGGATATTGCGAGTGCGTAAATCGGAGGTTTCCTCCGATTGCAAGACGCACTCAAGACAGTCGTTAGGAACTAGCGACACAGCCAATGGAGGGAATGTAAGACAACCTGGTAAAACTTCGGTTTTGCTAGATGCTGTTCCCCGTGAAGTTGGAAGCCCACACTGTACAGGTACTCCTGTCAGTGTTGGGTAGTTCACTTTCTAATGAATATATAGAAACGCTTGCGACTATTTAGTGCCGAATTTACTTCTAATTGTTTGGTTAGTAAAGATATTCTATCCATTAAACTTAGAGATAGGAGAGAGTAGGCGAGGTAGTTGCAGAGCGATCGACAGATTACTCTGAGGAAAGTCCGGGCTTCCGAAAGACCAAACTTGCTGGGTAACTCCCAGTGCGAGCGATCGTGAGGATAGTGCCACAGAAAAATACCGCCACAACCAGGGAATGGGGGATAGAGATTAGGGAAAATATAACCCCTAATTGCTAATTCCTAGTCCCTAAAAAGGTAAGGGTGCAAAGGTGCGGTAAAAGCGCACCAGCAGCATCGAGAGGTGCTGGCTCGGTAAACCCCGGTGGGAAGCAAGGTAGAGGGAAAATGGTTGGTCTTTTTCCATTTCCGTTTTAGAAACCGCTTGAGGTGTCTGGTAACAGGCATCCCAGACAGATAGCTACCCTCATGTAGAGATTTTCCATGGAATGTCTCAACATGAGAACAGAACCCGGCTTACGTTCCGACTCTTTCCTACTTCGACTTTAGAAGACTAATGCTAGAAGATCCTCGCCGACACAAACAACTAAAAAATTTGATTAAAAAGCTAGGTTTGCCAGAAAACGCCCCAGTAAATTGGCAATTACTCGATCTCGCGCTTACTCATCCCAGTATTTCTCGCGAAAGAAACTATCAGCAGTTAGAATTTGTGGGCGATGCCGTGGTGCGCTTGGCTGCTGCGGAAATATTAATGGAAATTTATCCCAAAGATCCCGTGGGTGAATTTGCGGCGATTCGATCGATCTTAGTCAGCGATCGCTTTTTGGCTGATTTTGCCGATATTTATGGCATCGAACGTTACTTACTGATCGATTCTAAAGCCGCAGGCGATCGAGTTGGCAGGCGATCGCGTTTGGCAGATGCTTTTGAAGCAATACTCGGCGCATTATATCTGAGTACTTACAACATGCAGTTAGTCCGTCCTTGGTTGGACGAACCACTTAAAAAAAAAGCAGAAGAAATTCGTCAAGATCCAGCACGTCAAAATTATAAAGATGCTTTGCAAGAATGGACGCAAGCCCATTATAAAATCTTGCCAGAATATCGAGTCGAAGAAAATAAAAATCTTGGTTTCGATGGCGATCGCTTTAGCGCAGAAGTTTGGTTGAAAGATCGATTGTTGGGTACTGGAAAAGGACGCACGAAAAAATCAGCCGAACAAGATGCAGCTCAAAAGGCATTCTCTTTGATTTTAAATGCTTGACACTCGCTCGGCTACACTACTAATTAATTCCTAATGTTGCCAGTAAAAATGTCCATTTATCGGCAGCTTCTTCGATGATTTTTGCGGTTGGTTTTCCCGCGCCATGTCCTGCTTTAGTTTCGATGCGAATTAAAACGGGATTGTCGCCTTGATGGGCTTCTTGTAATGCAGCCGCAAATTTAAAACTGTGGGCGGGAACGACGCGATCGTCGTGGTCGGCTGTAGTAATCATTGTAGCTGGATAATTGATTCCAGGTTTGAGATTGTGTAATGGAGAATAGCTGTATAAAGCTTTAAATTCCTGTTCATTTTCGGGAGAACCGTATTCGGAACACCAAGCCCAGCCGATCGTAAACTTGTGGAAGCGCAGCATATCCATTACGCCTACTGCTGGGATCGCTGCCGCAAATAATTCTGGACGTTGCGTCATACAAGCACCCACTAACAAACCGCCGTTACTACCTCCATAAATTGCTAGTTTTTGAGACGAAGTATATTTATTGGCAATTAAAGATTCAGCCGCCGCAATAAAATCATCAAAAACGTTTTGTTTTTTTAATTTCGTTCCTGCTTGATGCCATTCTTCTCCGTATTCGCCACCGCCGCGCAAATTGGGAACGGCGTAAACTCCTTCCATTTCCATCCAAACCAGATTACTGACGGAAAAACTAGGCGTTATCGAAATATTAAAACCACCGTAAGCATAGAGAAGTGTGGGATTGTTTCCGTTTAATGGCAAACCCTTTTTATGGGTAACAAACATGGGTATTCTCGTTCCATCTTTGCTACTGTAGAAAATTTGTTTGGTTTCGTAGTCAGCAGGGTTAAAATCAACCTTGGGTTGGCGAAAAATAGTACTTTCTCCCGTTACCATATCGTAACGATAGATCGTTGCTGGGTTAGTAAAACTCGTAAAAGTATAGAAAGTCTCTCTGTCGTAACGCTTTCCGTCAAAACCACCAGCCGAACCAATTCCTGGTAAGTTTATTTCGCGATCGAAACTACCATCGAGATTGAAAATTTTAATAGCCGATCGCGCGTCTTGAAGATAATCGGCTACAAACTGATTGTTGAGTAAACCGACTCCTTCGAGAGTTTCTTTGGTTTGCGGGATAATTTCTTGCCAATTTTCTCGATCGGGATTATTAATGTCGATCGCAATTACTCGTCCGCGAGGTGCATCTAAATCGGTACGAAACCAAAACGTAGTATTATCGTTATCGATAAAACTATAACTAGCCTCGAATTCACTAATTAATTCGATTACCTCAGCATTGGGATCTTGTAAATCTTTGTAGAAGACTAAATTTTTTGATTCTGTACCAAGCCAAACACCGATCGTTAAATAGCGTCCGTCTTCGGTAACGCCACCGCTAAAACCCCATTCTTTGCGATCGGGACGATGATAAACTAAAATATCTTCAGATTGGGGCGTTCCCAGACGATGGTAAAAAAGTTTTTGATAGTAGTTAACGTCTTCTAGTTTAGTTGCTTCGTTGGGTTCGTCATAGCGACTGTAGAAAAAACCTTGGTTATCGTGCGTCCAAGATGCACCAGAAAATTTTACCCATTTGAGATGGTCGTCAAAATCTTTACCAGTCTCGACATCGCGTACATACCATTCTACCCAGTCCGAACCAGCATTCGACAAACCGTATGCCATTAATTTGCCATCTTCACAGATCGACAAACCAGACAGGGCAACCGTACCATCTTCCGATAGAGTGTTGGGATCGAGTAAGACTTTGGGTGTATCTTCTAAAGATTTTAAGGTGTAAAGGACGCTTTGATTTTGCAAACCGTCATTTTTAAAATAAAAATAGCGATCGCCTCTTTTAAAAGGAATGCCATATTTTTCGTAATTCCAAAGCTGAGTGATTCGTTGCTTAATTTCTTCTCTAGCTGGTATTTGCGATAGATAGCCGAAAGTTAACTGATTTTGTGCTTCGATCCAAGCTTTGCTTTCGGTTGAATCAGGGTTTTCTAGCCAGCGATAGGCATCTTTGACCTCAACACCATGATAAACATCAATTTGTTCGACTTTATTCGCGATCGGATAATTAATCTTGTGCTTAGAAGAAGAAACCATGATTTTAATCTTTTTAGCAGTCACTTTGACATCCTATCATCGGTAGCGATCGCCCGCTTAAAAGAATGAGTGTCTTCTAGAAAATAGAAAAAAAGCAAAGCCTTGCCGAATAATTTTAAGATTCGACAAGGCTATAAATTAGGGTTGTAAATTAATATTACCTTTTCTCTACAATTCCCGATAAATTTTTCCCAATTACTTTGTTGAATGAATTATCCTGCGGAGTTACGTTTGATTTCTTCTAAAACTCTTCTACTAATAAATAAAGTTTCTGATTCGTATTTGCAAGATAAATTTTCTAAAAAGAAATCAACTGTTTTTTGACTGACTAAACCTTTAATGACAGCCATTTTACCAAATCTAACCCATTGCTGTTCTTGTTTTTGTAATTTTAAAATTTCGCCGATTTGCTTTAAGTCTAATAAAGCAGCTTCTTGAAGATAAAAACCTAAAGGTTGTTTTTGTGATTCTCTGAGCAATTTAGGCCATTTCTCAACAAAAAATTCGGCCGTTTCTGGTTTAACCCAGCCTCTAAGCGCCAAAATTTCTCCGATGCGTAAATCTTGATAATAAACTTGATCTCTTAAAACTACTTCGATTTGAGAGGAAGAGACTAAATCTGCTTCTTGTAAAAGTTCGCCAAGCGGCTTACCATTAGATTTTTTAAGAATGGGTTCTATTTTGTTACTAGTTTGTTTATATTGAATTAGTTGATAATCCTTCATGAGTTTCAGCTTTTGGGAAATATAGTTCCATTTTTGACTATTTTTTTGAAAAAACAAGAATTGGAATCACACTTTATAGTTGATTTAATTAAATCTTTAAATTAAATACCTATTTACTTTGAACTTACTTAATATTAGAAGCCAATTACTACTTTTTATTTCGCTACTAGTAATTATCCCTCTAGGTATTTCCACTAAGTTTTATACTGGCATCGCTGAAGAATGGGTAAAAGATTATTGTGGAGATATTTTGTATGAAATTTGTTGGTGTTTATTTATTTTTTCTTTAATACCAAAACACAAACAAAAACAAGCGATCGTCTGGATTCCTGTTTGGGTATTTTTAGTTACTTGTGGTTTGGAATTTTTACAATTGTGGCAAACGCCAATCTTACAAATAGCAAGGTCTTCTTTTATAGGAAAATTAATTCTTGGTACTACTTTTGTTTGGTGGGATTTTCCTTATTATTTGCTTGGTTCTTGGTTGGGTTGGCTTTGGTTAAAGCAAATTTATCGTTTGAGTTTATAGTTCATAGCTTATGGTTCATTGTTAAGGCGTGTATTTCGGAGGCGACGAGATCCGAGGACACCTCGGATCTTTTAGTCGCCGCACATGTTTCCTGCGGTGCTTTTATTTCTGAGGAGGACTGTTTGCTGTGGTTTCCTCCGCAAGCTTAAAGTCCGTGAAACATCATTAATCGCACCTTCGGAATCAAAAACGCCGTCATCGTTCATTGTTCATTGCAAAAACCATAAATGATTAGTATTTCGATCGCAAAAATTAATTGTCCTTATTTTGGATGAGATAAAAATTTTAGATTTTGTTTAGAATAAAAAAAGAGGAAAAGAACGAGCTGAAGAATTTTCCCATGAATTTATGCAAGAGATTTTTGCCTGGTTTTTGTGTTAGTTGTAGTTTGCTAGCGATTGCCATACCAGCACGCGCCGATCGAGTTCAAACTTACTTAGATACTCAATTATTATCTCAAGCTAGCGAACTAGAAGGATTAGAACAAAAAGATATTTCTGATTGGGGATTTACGAGCGATCGAAGAAATGTTTTACCTAGAGAGGAAGATGAAAAAAAATCGCCAAGTCAACCTCAAGGACTTCGCATTGATTCCGATGTTAATTTAAGATTTGAGAGAAACGAAAAAACTTGGGAAAGTGACGGCGATAAAAAAGATGATGCTTTAGTGTTCGATTTGTATCGAGAATAGGAAATAGGAAATAGGGAATAGGGATTAGGGTTTGTTAACTGACGCTATGAACAATGAACTATGAACTATGAACTATGAACTAAATCCCATCTTTTCTACTAATTCGATGCAAAGATAATTCAATAAATTTTCATCGACGCGATCGGGTAAGTCGATATCTTTCTCTTGGATCGATTTTATTTCGTTGTAGACGCGATCGCATTCTGAGATAACTTCTTCATAAGGAACATTGCCTTTTTTTACTTCTAGTAAATAATCGGCATCTCCTGCAATTCGGCGATCGACTATTAAAGTTTTAGTTTTGATAATTTCTTGTCCAGTGTAAAGCAACCGCAAGGCATGACTGGCGTGTTTGGCATCGAAACCGCATTTAGCTTCCATTTCTTTTCTTTTGCTGTTGCGATTTTTTTGCCAAGACTGATAGCTATCCCATTCTTTTCTAGCGGCTAAATATTGCCTAGAAGCAAAAGTAAGCTTCATAAAATCGGAACTGGCTAATGTATATTCTTGAATTTGTCGCTGGGCTTCTTCGGGAAAACGATGGTCGAGAAATACTTGTTTGTAATCAATTTTTTCTAAGAGTAAATTTCTCAATTCTTCGGCAGGTTGCAAATATTCGATGCAATCTCTAACAACTAACCAAAGAAAATAAAAGAAAGCATTTAATTCGGAAAGTGAGAGAGGTTTATATAATTCTGTAAAGCCAAAATCTGCTGGTATTGGTAGTTTTTGAGGTGGGTTTAATAACCATTTCCGATGTGTTTCAACTTTTTTAAGCTGTGCGTTGGCATAGCCAATGTAACTAGCTTTTACTTTTTTAGTAAGAAATTTTTGACGATTCTCAATTAATAATTGCGCCAAAGGATGTAAATATTCATAAGAATCGAGCCACAACATTTCTTGAATGTTCGGATTGGCATTTCTAAGTAAAGAAAGATATTTTTTGAGTTCGTAAAGAACAAAATCGTTGCCTTGCAACCAATTAAATTTCTCTGGCATCCAATCGATTTTGCTCAATCCTTTCGTACCTTCTTCACTGGTAAATACTCCTCGATTGCGAAGCACTCCCTGCGGGAGATCGCCTTTACCTTCTATTTGTTCTATTTGTTTTAAACCTAGATAATAAGGTTTGGGTGCAATAAATAAACCTTTAAGATCGATATCGGATACACCATCGATCGCTAGTCCGTAAGCTTGCGAACCTGTAACTGCAAAAATTAAAAAGCGATCGTCAATTTCAAACATGAGGGATTGTATATTATTATCCAAATATTCTGCCAAAACCAAAATTTATTTGCACTCTTGTCACTTTTGACAGAACCAGTCAATGAAGCGATCGAAGTTAGGTGGATTATAGCGATAGAATCGACATTAGGGAATTTATGGCATTGGGATTTAAAAGGAGAGAATAAATGCTCGTCAAGCGGTTAATTTTGGGTTTGCTGACAGTGTTGGCTGTAATTAATTTGTTGGCTTCGCTTCAAGCAAGTCTCGGTCAGCCTCAAATTCAAAGCCGTCTCGAACTATACCAAACCAATTTGGTTTTACAGGCTCTAGAATTTAAATCCGATCGCCTTGTCGATCTCCCACAGGAAGTGCGAAGCCATCGAGAAAAAGATAATTCCAATCTGACAACTTCTCTAAAAACAGTAGTTGGTGAAAATCCTTATCAAGATGCTGAAAAACAATATCAAAAAGCACGTCAAGAAGCTAAAACCAGTTTAACTAACCTACAAACACAATTAAAACAATTAACTTCTTCTCAAAGCGATCGAGCAATAGCTGTTTCCAATGAATCAAATCCTGTAGCGCAACCGTTTTCTTCTCAACCGAATCGAGTAGATTGGTTTTCTAGAATATTTCAGCGCCGTCGATCTTCTTTATCCGATCGCAATAATAGCGATCGAGCAAATAATACCATAAACGAGCAAAAGCAGCAGCTAGCCAAGACAAGTAACGAGATCGAACATTTTATTGACGAATTAGATATCAAGAGAGGAATTTTAATAGCTCATCAACAAAAAAGCGAACAAGCTAAAGAAATATGGCAAAAAGTGGCAAATAAAGCCGACAAACCGAATACAATTGCCAGCGATAGCCAAGTAGCTAAAATTTTGCTCGATCTGTGGAGTAAGTCACCTCAATTATCAGTTAATAGCGAAACAACAATACAATCGAGTCTAGATGGTTGGTTTCGCTATCGAGTTTTAACGCAGCTATACCAACAGCAAGATCGTCAAAACCAATTAGCAGCCTTGCAAGCAAAAGAACAAGAAATTGCCTGGAATTCTTTAGTCAAATTATTTTTTATTGCTGTTATTCCTCTAGTTGGCGGCGCGATCGGAGTAGTTTTAGCAATTTTTATCGTAGCCCAACGTTCGATCGCTCGTGAAAAATCTCTACTTGCAACCAACGGCAAATTAGCATGGCAAACACCTTGGGACTGGGAAACAACTTGGCAAGTAATTATTGTCGGCTTTTTCTTTCTCGGTCAAATCGTCTTGCCTTTGGTTTTTGGTATATCTGGCTTTAATCCTGCCAATCTGAGTTTGCGCTATAAAGCAGTTTACGTCTTAGTAAGCTATTTAGCTATGGCGAGTGGCGGAATTTTAGTACTGTATTTTTCCTTAAAACCCTATTTTCCTTTGCCTAAAGAATGGTTTCGCATCCAGTGGTTTGGTAATTGGTCGTTGTGGGGAATTGGAGGATACACGATCGCCATTCCTCTAGTAGTGATTGTCTCTTTGCTCAATCAACAATTATGGAACGGACAAGGTGGCAGTAATCCTCTTCTCTATCTAGCTCTTCAATCTCAAGATCGAGTTGCTTTAGCTATCTTTTTTATCACTGCTTCGATCGCCGCACCAATTTTTGAAGAAATTATGTTTCGCGGCTTTTTATTACCGTCGCTGACTCGTTACGTTTCTGTTACCAATGCTATTATTTTGAGCGGTTTTATCTTTGCGATCGCTCACTTGAGTCTATCGGAAGTTCTCCCTTTGATGACTTTGGGAATTATTTTAGGAATTGTTTACACGCGATCGCGCAATTTGCTTTCTTCAATATTACTGCACAGTCTTTGGAATAGCGGAACTTTACTTAGTCTCTTTGTTTTGGGTAGTTAAAATAGAGACGCGATCGATCGCGTCTCTACTTTAAGACGAGATTTATTCTCAGATAGAGAAACTAGCCTAACGGCACTTCTCCGTGCGCCTACTTTTTCGCGTCTCTACCGCATTGTTACTCACGCAGCGCTTAACTTTTGTGTGATATCTACCAAGTTTTCAGCAAAGCGATCGAGTCTTTGAGATAATTTTTCGTCTACTAATTTGCCTTGAGTGTCAAATGCTTTCCAAGCTTGTCCGATCGCGATTTGGTCGGGAATGACAAAGGCGTGAACCCATCGTAAGATAGTTCTAAGGTCGTTGAGGGCATTATTATTTGACTGTCCGCCCAAAATACTTATCCCTCCTGCTACCTTATCCGAGAGATGCTCGAAACTCATCAAGTCTAAAGCGTTTTTCAATACACCGCTGACGCTACCGTGATATTCTGGCGTTACTAAAATTAAACCGTCAGCGTCTTTGACTGCATTACGTAATTTTTCTACATCCGGATAGTCTGGATAATCGTCTCCTCCATTGCAAAAAGGTAAGTTTAGATCGCGCAAGTCAATAGTTTCCATCTCTGCACCTAAAGCTTCAACTCGACTGGCGGCTAGTTTGAGTGCTTGTGCGCTATAAGAATCAGGACGCAAACTACCTGCTATGCCTACAATTTTTACCATAATCGTTTAGTCTCCAATTTAAATTTGCTCGGTAAAGTTTTATTAATAAAAACTTAGTTTCTTTGCGATCGACTTTAGCTTTACTTCTATTTCTAAGAGGATTTGTAATTAGATAGAATTTATATTTTTGATTAAAGCGAAGTCGTTATGACTTTAATATAAGTGTAGCGAGTTCAAACCTAAATCGTCAACCGAATAGCTTGTTACGGATAACCGATCGTGGAATAAGTAGCAAGTAGCAAGTAGCAAGTAGCAAGTAGCAAGTAGCAAATTTTTACTTATTACTTATTACTTATTACTTTTGCCCCATGCCCATTGCCCCATGCCCATTGCCCATTCTCAGCACTTTACCTATGGTTTATTGTGTCGAAGGATTCCAAGAAATCGCGAACAGTTGCCAAAATAGTAGCGTTGGCAAACTGCTACCAAATGCGCTTTACGTTCATATGCAAGCTGTGAATGCATTAACTAAACAGCTACAAGATTACGAACGACAAGCTAGAGAAATAGAAATCGAATCACAGATGCCGATCGAAAGAGCAACATTAGTTAAATTCAATCTCGATCGCGCCAAAATTTCTTATCTTTTCTATCCCGACTTCGATACAAATCCCCATCCAGAATTGCATTATAGTATTATCGTCGATTTACAAACAGAACGAGTCAACTATCGAGATTACCGCAACTCGGATAATCCACCAATTTTACATCGCAAAGAGACCTTTGTAACGTCAGATTATCATTTATACGATCGGTTTTGCGAGCTAACTAATGTCGAAGTAGCTTTAGGACTTTTAGAAGAATCTCGCTATATTGGTACTCGCCAAGAATGGGAACTTCGTTTATTGCAAAACGGGATTAGTTTTGAGGGACATAGTTTAATTTGTCCGATCGATAGGGGTGTGAAAGAAAAAAAAGGAATTCGTATCGATCGCCATAAAGCAGCAATAGTAAGAAAAGAACTGTCTCGTCCAGTGCGTTTGGCAATAGAAGCAAATTTGTTTGCGTCGGAGACAACTTTTTTCGACTATGGTTGCGGTTATGGTGGCGATGTTAAACGCATCGGCGATCGCGGTTATGTTAGTTCGGGATGGGATCCTTACTACAGTCCCGATACACCTTTAGTAGAAGCAGATATCGTCAACTTAGGTTATATAATTAACGTCATTGAAGATACTGCTGAAAGACGCGAAGCACTGGTTAAAGCTTGGGAATTAACCAGTGAAGTATTAATTGTCGCCGCGCAAGTATTAGTCGAAAGTCGCCATCGGGGGTTAGTTGCCTATGGTGATGGCGTAATTACCAGTCGCAATACCTTTCAAAAATATTACCAACAAGAAGAATTAAAAGTATACATAGACCAAGTTCTTAATGTCGATGCTATTCCCATCGATCTTGGTGTTTATTTTATCTTTCGAGACGAAGCAAAAGCCGAAGCATTTGAAATGTCTCGCGTTCGTTCCCGCGTTTATACGCCAAAAGTACGGATAGAAGTCAAAAATTTTGAAGAATATGCCGATTTATTGCAACCTTTAATGAGTTTCTTTAGCGATCGAGGTCGTTTGCCAATTAAAGGGGAATTACCACAAGAAGAGGCGATTAAAGCAGAATTTAGAAATTACAAGACAGCGTTTAATTTGATTTTGCAAGCAACCGATGCCAAAGATTGGGAAGCGATCGCCGAAAAACGCCGCCAAGATTTAAAACTATACCTCGCACTTGCTAGTTTCAATCGCCGTCCGACACCTAGAAAACTATCTTCTTTGATGCGATTCGATTTAAAAGCTTTATTTGGCAGCTATAAAGAAGCTTGTCAGTGTGCCGATCGTATGTTGTATGGCATGGGCGATTTAAATCAGATAAAAAGGCTGTGTTTGGATAGTTCGATCGGAAAAATCTTACCTAATTCTCTGTTGATTCACGTTAGCGCTTTAGAAAATTTAGATCCGCTACTACGCTTGTATGAAAGCTGTGCCAGTCATACTCTCGGTCGTTTAGAAGATGCAAACTTGATTAAATTAAGTTTCAAAAAACCAAAAATTGCTTACTGGTTTTGTGCGGATTTCGATCGCGAACCCCATCCCATTATTCGCACCAGTATGGAAGTCGATTTGCGGGATTTACAAGTTAATTATCGTGATTTCGATCTAGACGACAACCCACCAATCTTACACGAAAAAGATATTTTGGTTGCACCAGATTATCATCTCTACGAAAAGTTTGCTCGTTTGACTAAACAAGAGAGAGAGTGGGGTTTGTTAGATGATTTTAAAGCGATTAGTCATTGGTACGGTTGGCAACAATGTTTGAAAGAACATTGCGCCACATATCGAGGCGATCGATTAGTCTGGCGCAAAGATTGCGATTCCTACAAAGTGAAGTTGTTGAAATCGCAAATCAATGCTCGCAAAAAAGAAGGCAATCGGCAAAATCAGCAATGAACGAGCCAAAAATTGTTACT
Source organism: Xenococcaceae cyanobacterium (assembly GCA_051657945.1). Lineage (GTDB taxonomy): Bacteria > Cyanobacteriota > Cyanobacteriia > Cyanobacteriales > Xenococcaceae > CAZJTL01. The sequence goes on from JBOFLQ010000138.1 coordinate 20,384, forward strand.
TATTCGCTTTCTTCTTCAACAATCCCAACGAAGCTAAAGCTAATACGCCAAAAGCCGAAGCTGCTGAAGGTTCGGGAACGGCTGTCGAACCTCCTTGATGAATTGTTCCTGGAATTTCGTAACTACCATCCTCAGTTTGATATTTTACAGCAAACGAATTTAAAGTTACTTGGGGAGTAGTACCAAAGCTACCTGCTATATTAAGGGTAAAAGTATCGGAATTACCACCAGATTGCAGACCTTGATTAATATTACCTCCGGCACATCCATTAGCAGCAAAAGCACAAACATCAATATTTTTAAAGCCACCAGGAAAAGTTTGATTTGGGCCACTACCAGCGCTAACACCATCAAACTTTGTTCCAGCTTGAGCGATGGTAGCAGTTCCGTTGGGGTCTACACCCAATCCTAAAGACATTAAGGCTGCTTGGTAAGAAGAGACTGTTGTATTAGTTAATTGAACTTGCAATTCTAAATTACTGCTGCTCAAATTATTTACTTTAAATGTTCCTGTCGAACTAATGTTTTGGGTATTAGTAAATGTATTGGCGGGAAGTAACCAATTGAGCGTAAAAGATTGACCAATATCGCTATTATTAATACCGACTGTAGGGATAGTATTATAAATTTCTGGATTGCCTACTGAATTTTGCGTAGGTACATTACTAAAAGTAAAAGCACTGACAGAATTAAACGCAGAAGAACCGATAGTAATAGCGCCAGCAATCAGGGAGTAATTAACCAAATTAGAAAATTTGTTCGACATTTTGTGTAATTAAAAATAATTTTTTGAACAGCTTTCTTCTATTATTAATGCTGTTTAAGTAAAAATGTTGAAGTTAATCAAAACTTGATTTTCAGTTTAAGTTAACTTTAAAAATATCAAAAAAAT
>JBOFLQ010000139.1:0-1643 GCA_051657945.1 Xenococcaceae cyanobacterium
AGTAAGCAAACAAAAAGTAACGCAGTACTCTGTAATATTTTGTTACTGTTGTTTATTTAGCACCCCTGTCTAACGTATGATTGGGACTAAGATTTTTAACATAATTTACAATAGGCGGAGGTTTTGACTTGTCTATTCCTTTATTGGGTTATAAACCCAGCTCCCAAAATGTTCGTGTTGAAGGATACGAGATCGGGGGAGATGACCAACCCAGAATTTATTCAGCAGAGAACTTACTTTCTTCGTCTGAGATGAATGATTTGATCGAAGTAGCTTATCGTCAAATCTTTTTTCATGCTTTTCGCGCAGATCGTGAAAGATTTTTAGAATCTCAGTTACGTAATGGTCAAATTACTGTACGTGACTTTATTCGGGGACTTTTACTCTCAGACACTTTTTACAATAGCTTCTACGCTAAAAACAGCAACTATCGTTTCGTCGAACAATGTGTCCAAAGAGTTTTAGGACGTGATGTTTACAACGAAAGAGAAAAGATTGCTTGGTCGATTAAAGTAGCCACCAAAGGTATTGAAGGTTTCGTTGACGAACTGCTAGACAGTGACGAATATATGGAGAACTTTGGTTACGATATCGTGCCTTACCAACGTCGTCGAGTGCTTGCTAGTCGCGATCAGGGAGAACGTCCTTTTAACATTACGTCTCCTCGTTATGACGAATATTATCGTGCCATTCTGGGTTTCCCACAAATTATTTGGCAAAGCGAAGTTCGTACTTACAAACCTCAAGAACAAAAACCCAAAGCAGGAAGTCCTGCTTTATATCTAGATATGGCTCGTAGCCTACCTAGTAGAGCCAATGCGCCTAGTTCAAACTCTGTGTCGAACATAAATTATCTATCCAAAGTTCCTTATCGTAAAACTACTTAATTTACCGTTAAATATTGGTAGTGCAAAATCAGGAATTGTAGTCAACATTATTGTCTGACTAAAAAAACTAAAGAGGGAAAGTTATAAATTAGCTTCATAGTTCTAACGAATTGTGTTGTTGATCTGTGACTTCCCTCTTTTTAATTACCTGTCGATTACCTTTTAATTATCTTTTGTTAATCATAGTCTTGGTAGCTAGCAGCATAAAACCATGAGTATTTAAGGAGAAAAACACTTACAACAACTAACTCCTTGCTTTTTTTTAATAATAATCTGCGCAAATTGCGGTCACAGCTAATTAATTTATGTCTATAATTACTTATGCTTGTGGTTATCAAATCAATTGTTGAAATTACTATGATATGGGTTGAGTCAAAATTTGCCAAATCAAGGTCGATTGATTTTGCGACGCGAAGGACGCGAGCTTGCGAGCTAATCCTTTAGGGCTAGTCCTTTAGGGTTTGTTGCACTTAAAAATTCACCATAAAATTTACCGTAGTAAATAAAAATACAACTTGACGATCGGTATAACAATTAATTAATTTTATTTAGTTTCTAAATTGCGTTTAATTAATTGTAGAATCTGTTGCAGTTTAATTTTAACATTTGTTGATTAGCTACTTTTCAGGTTAAAGCGTCTGTTTTTCATTTATTGCAGAAGCATACATGAATTTTACCAAAAGAATTAAACAACTAGAAAATATTAAAAGTAAGATACAAATGAAGAGAAGCAAGCGATCTTTGTATCTATTGATT
>JBOFLQ010000140.1:0-9897 GCA_051657945.1 Xenococcaceae cyanobacterium
GATTCTCAAGGTCGTGTAGTTAACACATGGGCTGATATTCTCAACCGTGCTAACCTAGGTTTTGAAGTAATGCACGAACGTAATGCTCACAACTTCCCCTTAGACTTAGCAGCAGGCGAACAAGCTCCCGTAGCTTTAACCGCTCCCGCTATCAACGGTTAATTCTAAAGGTTAGTCAATCTGGCATTTAATGCCAACAAAAAGCGCCTCCAAAATTGGGGGCGCTTTTTTATTGATTAGACAATAGTTCCCAACAGTAAGCCAGCCTAGATACACAGCATGTTACGCTCGCGCTCCTTACTTTATCCCCAATTGTTCTGTCCAAGAATTAGTTAAAATATAAAAAGAAAAGATTTCAATTTTTAGTAAAACCTTTGCTATATTTGAGCAAAATCATTCGACACCTTGCTTTAAAATCAACAATCAGCCTTTCGGAAGAGAAAAATTTATACTAAAGTGTTAATCGTTAAAGATTAATCTTTAAGTTATTATCTATAAATTAAGACTTACGAGTCGCCGATCGGAAACAATTTTTTATACTCTTACTCCTATAAGAAGTAAAAGCTTGTAAATAGCAGAACAAAATGACAACTGAAAATAATCGTCTACGTGCTGAATTTATAAATACTCAAGTAATTGCTCGCAATACTGGTAAACGGTTGGGAGTAGTTAAAGAGGTATTGGTAGACATCGATCGACGTGAAGTTGTAGCCTTGGGTTTGCGAGATAACATGCTCTCTGTTTCTGGAATTCCCAAATACATGTATATCGACAATATTCGCCAAAGCAGTGATGTTATTCTCGTCGAAAATGAAGATGTTATCGAAGACGTAGACGTTGACGCATACAATCGCCTAATTAATTGCGAGGTAATTACCGAAACGGGCGAACCACTCGGTAGAGTTAGAGATTTTCAATTTAATGCCGATAACGGTAAAGTTTTTTCGCTGATAATTGCTTCGCTAGGCATTCCACAAATTCCCGAACAGTTCATCAGCACCTACGAAATTTCTATGGATGAAGTGGTTAGTAGCGGCCCCAATCGTCTTATTGTATTTGAAGGAGCGGAAGAGCGGATTAATCAGTTGACTGTTGGTCTTCTCGAACGTTTGGGAATCGGTCGTCCTCCTTGGGAAAGAGATGATGAAGAGATCGGTTATCCTGCTATTGTCAAATCAGAAAATCAATTGCCAACTGGTATTAAGATTGAAACTCCCATCAATCCACCCATCCAAAGAACTCCCGTCATGGAAGAAGTTTGGGATGAGGATGAATGGCAACAAAGTCGCAGCGCGCCACCGCAAAGAAGACAAGCCGAGTCAATTCGCTATGAAGAATACGAAGAAGAAGAAGTAGCTGAAGACAATTGGAGCGAAGTTAGAGAAGAACCAGCAAGGGCGCGTTACGAACCGCCAGCATATCCGTCTAAATCTCGTGAATACGATTACGAATATGAGGATACACAGGAAGATATAGATATGTGGGATGATGATGGAAGAGATGAACAGCCTTACAATCCTCCACCAGTTAATATTCCCCAAAAGAAAAAAGAAAAAACTCCAGAATACGAGGAAGAAGCTGGCTAGGTGAAGAAATTAAACTAAATTATTTTTGAGGCGATCGACCCAGACAAAGGCGATCGCCTTATTTTTGTAAATAAAACAGAGATAGCGAAACATTTTTGCTCTCAATCGGTCTCTAAAACGGACAGAGGAAGAATTGGTAGACAAGAAATGTTTAAAATCTCTCGAAAAATTGCTTCAATGCCCAGCAAAATTGTAATTTTCGGAACTTCGATCGCCTTAATAACTATAGGATTGTCTAAACCAGCTTACAGTCAACTTTTACCGAGAGTTTGGGGTTCTGTAGGCGCAAAAAATGATGATGTTAGCTATGCAGGTGGAGTCAGATTTTTAAATATTGGCGTTGAAGTCGGTACTGGTGAAGATGGTGCTACAGGTGGCGATTTGCTAGGTTTTATCAGTTTACCTTTTGTCTCTCCCTACGCAGGTATTGGTATTTATTCGGGCGATGATTCCGTTGCTTATTCGGGAGGTGTACATATTAATCCCCCTGGCAACTTTTTCTTCGGTGCTGGCTATCATTCGATTCGTGGTATTAACGGACAAATCGGTATTAAATTTTAATAGGGGATAGGGGATAGGGAATAGGGGATAGGGAATAGGGAACATGCAACAGGCACTCTTGCAATAGACAACTAAAAACGGTATTTGTTTTCGCCCAACCACAAACTTACGGGTACGCTGTTTCCCTGTCCGTCTATTTTGACTTCGACAATAAACTTTCTTAGCGATCGCGAATCTCTTTGAAGTTGACCTATTTCTCGATTAATCTGACTAATTTTGTTTTCTGGCAGATAATATCTTTCTAAACCATATTCGATCGAGTTATATTTAACAATTCCTTCTAAAGCGATCTGATTATCGGGCAAATTATCGGGGCGATCGCGACTGACAGCAACCGCACCCCAAACTTGAGGCTGTTTTAATGTAGCTGTTGAGATTGGGGGTTTCTCCAAAATTACATACAATCTCGTTCCATTTAGTATGTCGATCGATCCTTTGAATTCCTGCCAACCAGGAAGATTTTTTAAATCGCTAATTCTAGAAATGTCATAGCTAAGAGTTTGGGAATAACCGCGCAGTAAATCGTAAGGATCGACTGGCACAGTTTGCAAAGCCACTGTTTTTCCTGCATAGTAAGTGTATGCATCTTGAGCGGGTACAGCTATAATCAGCAAAGTTTGAAAGCTTAGTGGCAGTAAAAAACGCCAACTAGGTAAAAAATGTTTTTTAAATTCAGAAGACATTTTAGTTATCTTTTTTTAAATGAATAATTTGTAAAACAGACGCGACATGTCGCGCGGCGTTCGAACCAATCCGAGGCAATTCCGAAGGATTTTCCCGCCTTGTCTCTACCTTGAATGCGTGACTTTACCCTAATCCCTAATCCCTAATCCCTAACCCCTTCGCAACCGTTCGAACCAAAGTCCAGCGAAGATAATACCGATACCACATATAAACAAAACGATCGCTTTTAGAATTAGCCCAGTATCGTATTCGAGCATTCGCGAAGCGATCTGCAGTACTAATAAAATAATTCCACTCCAAAAACCCCTTCTTTTTCCTGTTGCTAAAGCTTTACGTATTAGTTCGATCGCCAGTAGAAATAGAAAAATATTAAAAATCAAAGTAGCGATCGCGCCCAATGCACCAACGTTAGTTTGCCACCAAAATAACCCAGCACTAACGATCGAAGCCGCAGCTATTGACGAACTTTGGCGATCGATTCGCCAAAAAGTATTATTTTGACATCCCAATCGCCACCAAGCATAAATAGTCAAAGCGACAAAGATAACCATATTAATGAATTGAAACCAAGAAATTTGGATAACAACATCAATTAATTGAAACCAAGAAATTTTCTCCTTTGTCGAATTCAAACGTTCGTCCCAAAACCAGTGAAAAGAAAACCAGTAAAAAAGAATGCTGAGATCGACAATAGCTAAATTGCGGGCGATCGGATCGAATAAAATTTGTGTGTTGCGATTTCTAGTCCAAAGACGATCGCTATAAGCCCAGAGTAACAAAGCAGAAAGACAACAAGCGATCGCAACAAATACTTCATTAAAACCAGAAAATCTTGCCAATAAAAAGCTGAGATTGGCAACAAATGTATAGATAACTAAAAACGCAGATAAACCAAACAACCAGCGCGATCGACAGCGATAAGCTAAAGGGATGTATAGTAAAGCGATCGCTAAAGGTGCATTTTCTAAAACTAATTTAAAGCCAGAAAAATTACTGTCGATCCACCAACTTTCTGCAATGCCAATAACACAGCCAATTCCTGTCAGAATGATTGAAACTATTCCCAAACTTGTTAACTTAAGGCTATAAGCCATGGCAAGAACTCCCAAACCCCAGATAAAATAGAGTTCGTAAATCGAGCCACTTTGATGAAACATCTGGGACATCAGCGCCATATTTGCACCCAACAAAAAAGCACCCAGTAGCAACAATCCTTGTCCCAAACGTTTTTGCCAGTTATCATCTCCAACGCGCCACAGATAAAAACCTGCCACGTTTACGCCAATAAAAACAGAAATTAATAAAAATATTTTTAAATCTCTAGACCAAATTTGCCAGTTAGCGGCGACAAAAGTAATTGCAGCCAAACCCAACAGAATACTTCCCAAACTAATGAGAATCATTACAAAACTATTGCTAGCAAATGTATCTAAATTTTTAAACTCATAGCGTTGGGCTAATTGTTCGTACAAACGAGCATCAATTAGTTTTTCTATTTTCCATTGTTCTACTTCTTGATGTAATTGCTGACGAAATTTTTTAGAAACCATATTTTAAAAGTTTGGAGTTTGCAAATAAACCCTACATCCCAAACCTATCTCCTAGACTTTGTGCGTAGCACGCTGATTATGCCAGTTTGCATAGAGAACAACTATCGATACGTTTATTTCTTTCGAGGGAAGAATACCAGGCTGAAGTACTGAACAATATCTAATATTCAGTAACTCTTCAGTAACTAAAATGGCAAGTTCTGTTGAATTCGATTTATTTGCTCCCTATAACAATAAAGCAACATTAATCGGTTCTTTTGGTGATGAGATTCCTATGAAAAAGGGAGAAGATGGTTATTTTCGGGCGCAAGTAGATTTAGAAGATGGCGTTTATCAATATAAATTTCGCGTTCAAACTAAAAGCCCAAACTTCGAACCAGACGAATGGATAGAAGTTATCGATCCCTACGCAACAGACGTTGATGATGAGAAACATCAATCAATTGCACGAATTAAAGATGGCAAAAGAGTTGTCGATGCTTATGCTTGGCAATACGACGACGTACCACTACCGCAAAACCATGAATTAATTATTTATGAAATGCACGTTGCCGATTTTACTGGCGGCGAAATCGATCCAGACAAAAAAGGAAAATATCTAGACGCGATCGATAAATTAGATTACTTGAAAGATTTGGGCATTAACGCGATCGAACTGATGCCAGTTAATGAATATCCTGGCGATTATAACTGGGGTTATAAAGTGCGTCACTTTTTTGCCACGGAAACTAGTTACGGTTCGACTGAAGATTTAAAGCGGTTTATTGACGAGTGCCACGCTAGGGGAATTCGCGTGATTATGGATGGAATTTATAACCATACCGACGAAGAATGTCCCTTATTACAGATCGATCGCAATTATTGGTATTACGAAAACAAGCATTATCCCGAAGATCCCAATAATTATTGGGGGCCAGAATTTAAATATGATAAATACGACGATAACCTAGACGTTAAACCTGCTTGGAAATATATCGGCGATGTCGTACGCTACTGGGTACAAGAATTTCATATCGACGGCATTCGTTTTGACGCAGTAAGACAGCTTGCTAATTTTGAATTTCTCGATTGGCTGGCTCACCAATCCAAAAAAAATACCGCCACTAAGCCTTTTTATAATATCGCCGAACATATCCCCGATACTAGCACCGTTACCGCGCCAGAAGGCCCATTAGATGCTTGTTGGCATGAAAGTTTTCGTTACTTTGTCGTCCCTCATATTTGTGGCGAACAGTTCGATCTTAATAGTCTCAAAGAAGTTTTAGATCCGAAACGACAAGGTTATGCAGGCGCTGTAAATGTTATTAATTATCTAGCCACTCACGATCGCGAACGTATTTTTAGAGAATTAGGCGATCGAGGTATTTTCGATGAGGCAGCTTTTACTAGAGCAAAATTAGGTGTTGTTATTCTACTTACAGCCGTAGGCATACCGATGCTTTGGATGGGAGAAGAGTTTGGCGAACACAAACGCAAAAGCGAAAATGTCGAACAACCGAAGAAAATTGCCTGGCCGCTATTGGATAGACCAGAAAATCAAGATCTATTCAAATACTATCAACGTTTAATCGCCCTTCGCAAAGAAAATCCTGCCGTACAAAGCGACAATATTGATTTTTTTCACGAAAATCCAGAATCAAAAGTACTTGCTTACTTACGCTGGAATGATTCGGAAAATCGCGTTGTCGTTATGCTTAATTTCTCAGACAAAGACTTAAACGGCTATCAAATCACTCAATTTCCTGCCGATGGCACTTGGAAAGATTGGTTAGATAACTCTCAACTAGAAGCTAAAGAAGGCAGTTTAATGACCGATCTACCTCAGTATACCGCTAGGGTGTTTGTTTATGGTGGTTGATTGTTCATGGTTCATAGCTGATAGTTCATTGCTACTTGCTACTTGTTCCCTAACCCCTATCCCCTGTCCCCTATCCCCTCTCCCCTAACCCCTATTTCAATCATGTTTCCGATCTGGTTTCAAGCTGGTTTTTGGGGTTTTGTTGCCGGTTCGGCACTATTGCTAGGAACGGCAATAGGCTACTTTATCAAAATTCCTCAAAAAGCGATCGCCGCGATTATGGCTTTTGGTGCTGGCGTATTAATTTCCGCCCTGTCGTTTGAATTAATGGACGAAGCTTATCGACGTGGCGGTTTTGATTCGACTGCGATCGGTTTTTTAGCTGGTGCTTTTATTTATACCGCAGCTACTTGGTTTTTAAACCGACAGGGCGGTAAACATCGCAAGCGATCGGGCAAACAACCGACTGAAGACGAACATGGCGGAAGTGGAATGGCGATCGCTGTCGGGGCATTAATTGACGGCATTCCAGAATCGATCGCCATCGGCGTTAGCCTGATTGAAGGAGGTGTGGTTAGCTGGGTAACTGTCGCGGCTGTCTTTCTCTCTAACGTGCCTGAAGGACTTTCTAGTGCGGCTGGAATGAAAAAGGCAGGGCGATCGCTAGGTTATATCTTTGGTGTTTGGGGAGGGATTGCGATCGCTTCTAGTTTGGCAGCAGTTATCGGATATGTAGTATTTCGTCATTTTTCTGTGGAAATTATTGCTGCGACTACAGCGATCGCCGCAGGTGGTATCTTAGCCATGATTACCGACACAATGATTCCCGAAGCCTTCGAACAAGCCCATAACCTAGCTGGAATAATTACCGTATTAGGATTTTTAACTGCTTTTGTATTGAGCAAATTATAAAAAGGGGTTAGGGGTTAAGTAATAAGTAATAAGTAATGAGTAATAAGTAAAAACTCACTACTTGCTACCTTCCCACCCTTCCCACACTCCCCACACACCCCACACCCCCCACACACCTCACACCCCCCACACACCTCACACCCCCCTAATCCCTAACCCCTACTTCCAATGGATACTTATATTCTCATTCTTCTTGTTATTGGCTTACTTTTATCGATCGTAACTTTAGGTTCGGGTTGGATTGGGCGCTTGCCTCTTTCCTATGCCCTAATCTATTTAATAGTTGGAATTGCTTTAGGCCCTTACGGTTTTGGTTTAATTAATTTGCGACCCGATGCTAAATTTTTAATGAGAATGAGCGAGTTTGTCGTGATTGTCTCAGTATTTAGTTGCGGACTAAAGATGAATCGTAGCTTGCAAGTTCAAAAGTGGCAGAGTTCGATTCGATTAATATTATTTTTGATGCCCATTTCCATAGGAGCGATCGCCATAATTTCTCATTGGTTTCTCGGCATGGGTTGGGCAGCGGCCATCTTACTCGGAGCAATTTTAACACCAACCGACCCAGTATTAGCTTCAGAGGTGCAACTTTCTGACATTGAAGATAAAGATGAATTACGCTTTGCTTTGACTTCAGAAGGCGGTTTAAACGATGCCTTTGCCTTTCCTTTTGTCTATTTTGGTATTTATGCCCTCAAAGATAATAATTGGGGAAACTGGTTAAGAGATTGGGTTTTAGTCGATGTCATCTGGGCGATCGCGGCTGGTATTGTTATGGGTGTAGTCGTAGCGAAAACTATGGTTTGGATCGATCGACATATGCAACACAGACGACCAGCCGAAGATGTACTCGAAGATTTTATCGCTTTTAGTATGATTTTGTTGACTTACTCTATAACAGAATTAGTTAACGGTTATGGTTTTGTGGCGGTATTTGTGGCTGGTGTTGTCGTCAACAAAAGTTTTAAGCGCGACCCCGAAAAACACGAATCGCAGTTAGAATTTATCGACCAAATTGAAAAACTGCTTGAAGTGGGAACTATCTTAATCTTAGGTTCTCTATTGTTGTTCCAACCAATGATTCAATATGCAGGACAATCAATTTTAGTAGCTGTTTTATTATTTTTAGTTATCCGTCCCGTTGGTGTTTGGTTGAGTATGCGAGGTTATCGTCTACCATCATCAACATTATGGTTAATTAGTTGGTTTGGCATTCGCGGCGTTGGTTCGATTTACTATCTCACTTATGCCATGGGGAAAGGATTGAAAGGAGAAACTGCCGAACAAATTTCTTGGATTACTCTAACGGCGATTGTTCTTTCTGTAATCGTTCACGGAATTAGCGCCACGCCTTTAATGAAACGTTATGAAAAAAATTTAGCAGTGGGGCGCTAAAAATTAATTTGCCCGCGCGATCGAGCTAGGGATGCAACTTCGGCGTAAACTTTACCAATTCTTCAAGAATTTTAGGACAATCTTCATCTCTGCTACACTACAAAGGGAAAAAAAAATTCCACACTAAGAGTAGAAGTTTTTTCTACGCAATCCAGGATTAATAGACAACACTAAAACCCCTACTTTTGAAGTAGGGGTTTTTCTTTTCTCAAAACAAGTGAGTCGCGGATGCGCTTATGCAAATCTGAGGAGACAACGGATGCCGAAGCCTTATTTGAGGTTTCCTCAAATAAGGCATCCTCTTCAGATTTGGCATCCTTGTTCAGACGAAAGTTGTTTGAGGGTTCGATGCCCGTTTCCTTGCCATTTAATAGTTATTTGTGTTACTTTAAGTAGTCGAGTAGTATTACACTTGTAAGGCAATAGTTTGGGTTCTCTATGCCCTACTGGTGCGTCAACCTCTGGTTTGAACGCATACCGCCGAGCAATGAAGGCTATTCAAACTTTTGATTAGCTCAGTGGTAGAGCAGTCGAAATTTATCGATCGGACGTAGGTTCGAATCCTACATCAAAATCCCCGAAAGTTAGCTCACTGGTAGAGCGATCGGTGTATCGCCGATTTGTTATAGGTTCGATTCCTATACTTTCCACCAAACTCCCCCGTCCTGGGTTACGGACACCTTGTTTGGGACAAGGCAGCTTTTTAGCTCAAAAATGGTACGGGAGAAATCCCAAGATGGTTCGAATCCGTTATGAAACTCTGCGGTGTGGGTTTAGCTGTCGAACTTTACTTAGTAACGCTCGATCGCAACAGTAAAAGAAGCCCGCGCAAGAGATTTTCTTTTTAACTTGAGTATGTCCTTCGTTTTTCAAATTTAATTTCTCTACGGAGATTTTAGAGCTGGCGAACAGAACGGCATATTTGATTATTGTTGTTTTTATCTTGGATTGCCCTAGGTAGTTTAGGAGAAAAAATGACAATCTTCTCAATCCAGTTTTGAAGATGCTTTTGCCCGCTACTGGATCTGTACAAACCCACATTTGCAGAGTTTAAAAAAATAGAGAATAAGGGTTAAACCCGTAGCTGACTTGCACTATTCCCTATTCCCTATTCCCTATTCCCTGTTGCCTGTTCCCTGTTCCCTATTCCCTGTTCCCTGTTGCCTGTTCCCTGTTCCCTTTAATGTTTTTAATAAATTTTTTTCGTGGGCTGAAACTGCCTAAGTTATCGATTCAATTTTTTATGTGGAAAAGTTTTTATATCAAACCCAACGAAATCGGCATTTTATATAATCGCAGCGATTTTAAGAAAATATTACAGCCTGGTACGTACACTTATTTTGGTAAACATTGGCAAGTACAAACCTACGACCTCAATCAAGCAGAAGCAAAACTTGACAACTTAGAATTG
>JBOFLQ010000141.1:0-5712 GCA_051657945.1 Xenococcaceae cyanobacterium
GCGTTCCTTCTAGTTTATGTCATCTCAAAATAGATAGAGAAGAGAAAGAAAAAAAAGAAAAGCTCGATTTAAATATTGTCGATAGCTATCAGTTTCCAAGAGGTTATTTAGGAACTTCCGCTCAATTTGTTCCTCGTCCCGAAGCCAAAAAACAAACTGATGGTTACATTGTTTGTGTTGTGTTAACTTCAGATGAGTTTTTATCCGAACCAAAAGACGAATCAGCTCCTCAAGATTGGTCGCAAAATAGTGAAATTTGGATTTTTGACGCTCAAAATTTACAACAAGGCGCTTTATACAAACTCAGTCATCCTAAATTAAATTTTGGCTTTACAGTACATACAACCTGGCTAAAAGAAGCCGTCTCTCCTAGTCCTAGAAAATACAATATACGGGAAGACTACGATTATTTAATCGATGGACAACCACCAGAATTAAGAGAGCGAATTCGTCAACTTTTTGAAGAAGAAATATATCCCAATTTCGAATAAATCCCTCTAAAAATTATTCGCTTGCGAGGTAAAACGAGGAAGAGGAAAAGGAAAAATGTTGTGAAAACCATCCTGACGATCGGCGATCGATTCGGGTGCATAATCCCACAAAGTTTCGTAATAAAAAAAGGCAATACCCAAACCTAATTCTTGCGCCGCCCATGCCTGGGAGCGAATTTGTTGCATGGTAACTTGGCTATTTCGCAACCCTGTCATAATTGCTATTCCAGTAGGAATAGTCTGTTGTGCTTCTTTAATCTCTGGACGAGAAATCTTTTCGATAAAATTTTGCATGTTGGCAAGATATACTTGCACGACAAGCTCGTCAACAATTTGCTCTCGAATCCAGCCCAGCCAATCTTGCAGGTGAGCTTTATAAGCATAATCGTAAGAATTAGGAGAAACAGAAAAAATAGCATTGGGTTTGCGCCATTTTACTTCTTGGTTGAGTTTTTTCATAAACTCAGTCAGCTTATTGGCTCGCCAGCGAACCCAATTAACATCTTGAGGATTGTTGGGGGGTTTTTTCTTGGTTTCTTTTTCATACAAGGCGATCGTATATTTATCGTAACCAAAGTCATTGGGCAAACTCATGTGATCGTCAAATTGAATGCCATCGGCATTGTGTTGAGCGACGATTTCGATGACTAAATCTGTAATAAATTTCTGCACTTCGGGATGAAAAGGATTGAGCCAAGCAACCTCGCCAGCAGCACTTATAGAAGTTTGAGAGCCATCTCGCCTCTGCGTCAACCAGTTCGGATGATTGGTTACTAATTCCGAACCTGGAGGAGCCATAAAACCAAACTCAAACCAGGGAATGACTAACAATCCTTGATTGTGGGCTTGAGAGATTAGCTCGCTAAGAATATCGTGTCCGTCTGCGCCTGTATAAACGAATGGTTGAATGCCAGCCTTGCTTGCTACCGCGCTAGGGTAAATTACATAACCAGAATTCCAGACGACACAATAAATAGTATTGAAATTCAGCCAGCGTAGTTGTCTGAGCGCATTCTCTAATTTAGTTCGATCTTCAAGTACGTCGAGGTCATTATTCGTCATCCAAACTCCGCGAATTTCTTGACGGGGTAGCTGAGCTTGTGCGGGAATAAAGCTTTGCGTCAACAAGATGACATTGAATGAGAGTAAAAACAGAAGTGGTAAAAAATATTTTAGCGATCGCCTAAGATATTGCACGAAAAAATCTTGTTTCCAGTTATGGTTAGTCAAATTTAATTTCATAGAGTTGTAGGACTAGTCACGATCGAGACATTAACGCGGCTAACAATATTTTGGCTGCGGGACTCGCAGTTGCAGTCTGCGGAGCGAACGTAAGACCTGATAGACAGCATGGCTCTAAAGGGCAGTTGCGAAAAACCTCGAATAGAGGAAAGAAACAGAAACCTGGATCGTGAGGTTCAGGAATCCCTTGGGGCTGGCTTCTGAGGTCTCCTCAGAAGTTTAAACGCCCCGTCCACGGAGGCCCGACGCTAGGAGGGTTTAGTGGCGGGAGGAGGTCAACGCGTAGCAAAGGCGATCGCCGACGCTTTTATTGGGTATATAGTCTACAAGTATTTATGGTTATTCAAAAATAATAATTCCCACTTTTTGGCAGTTTGTGAGCTAGATGCTAACTTATTATACTTGAGCTTGCTTTGATGTCGATTGACGAAGTCAGAGGAAGCTCCGATCTGGCACGGCGGAGTCTCTCTGACTAAATTTGTCTCAAAAACGCGCGCGATCGAACCAACAATTTGCTAAACTCAAACATCTAAATATCAATTTGCACTTGGCAATCGATCGGGTAAATTTTGAATGGTTCGGGATTTAGACGAAAGCACAAATCAATTAGTAAATATTAATTCCCAAGATTTGTTCTGGCGTTTTTGGCCAGTTGTACCTATATATCCTTATGGCAGACGCAAAACAATTCGCCAAGAAGTCATTCAAGATACTATCTGGACTTTCGACCAACTTCAGGGCATATTTTACGTCGTCGTACCAATTCGCATGACGGTGGTTAAATTAGAAGGCGGAGGACTCCTTGTTTATGCTCCCGTTGCACCAACACCTGAATGCATTCGACTCGTCAACGAATTAGTGACAAAACATGGCGAGGTGAAGTATATCATTTTACCTACTATCTCAGGCATCGAACACAAAGTATTTGTAGGCCCTTTTGCCCGACAGTTTCCAGAGGCGCGAGTTTTTGTAGCCCCCAATCAGTGGAGTTTCCCAATTAATTTACCTCTAAGTTGGCTCGGTTTGCCGAGAAAACGAACTTATCTACTTCCTGAAGATAGCGCTCGAACCCCTTTTGCCAAAGAATTTGACTATGCTATTCTCAGCCCGATCGACCTTAAATTAGGTTACTTTTCAGAGGTCGCTTTTTTTCACAAGCGATCGCGCACTCTACTCGTTACAGATTCGATCGTTTCCGTTCCAGAATTTCCACCCGCGATCGTTCAAGTAAATCCCTATCCTCTGCTTTTTCACGCTAAAAACAATGCTGGCGATATCGTAGTAGATACGCATGAAAATCGTTGTCGGGGATGGCAACGCATTTGTTTGTTTGCCTTATATTTTCGATCGAGCGTTTTAGAAGTTCCCCCCTGGATTGAAGTTTTTGGCAATGCTTTAAAAGCCAGCGATCGCAGTAAAAAAGCTTATTTTGGCTTATTTCCCTTCAAGTGGAAAGATAACTGGAAGCAAGCCTTCAATTCGTTGCGGGGAAACGGTCGTTTGTTTGTCGCACCAATTTTACAGACTTTGATTCTCAACCGCGCTCCAAAAGAGACGATTGCTTGGGCAAATAAAGTTGCAAGTTGGGACTTTGAGAGGATTATTCCCTGTCATTTTGATGCGCCGATCGCCGCAGGAGCAGATCGGTTTCGACCTGCTTTTTCTTTCCTCGAACAAAACTCTAGGGTTGATGATAGTTGGCTCGGAAATCCTAGCACATCTTCCTTACCAGCAGAAGATTTTCAACTACTTAAAGAAATTGACGCTCGGCTTTGCAAGTTCGGGATCGTGCCGCCACCAAAAGATAAAATTTAACGGTTATTTGTGATTTGCTATTTGTTTTTTCTTGTTTGTACCAATAGCTATTTTTTCTTGTCTAGTTTGAGCCCGATCTGTAACTTACTTAGCTTAAACTTGAAGGCGACTTTTATTCAAATTTTTTGCAAAAAATAAATTGTAAATTATTTGTATCGTTCATATAAGTTTCATAAAGCTAGCATCGATAAAACCATTTAAAAATTTTTAAATGCTTACTGGCTGTGTAACTAAGCCAATTATTTTCTAATTTTTTTAGACTAATAAATTTTGAAATCTTTGTAAAATTCACCAAACTATCTCGACTTAATAGGAAGAAATCAGGTAGATATTGATTATATATTTCCCAATAATAAAGTCGAGCAAAGAGTATAAAATAAATGAGCTTTAGTGTTGTTATTACAACTTACAATCGTTTATCTTTATTAAAACGAGCGATCGATTCTGCTCTCAACCAAACGATCGATTGCGAGGTGGTCGTAGTAGATGATTGTTCTAGCGATGGTACGGAAGAATATGTCAAAAACTTGAGCGATCGCGTTGTCTATCATCGCAACCAGACTAATTTAGGACACTCCGAAAGCGTCAATGCTGGTATCAAAGTTGCTAGTGGCAATTGGATCAAACTGCTCGACGATGATGATTATCTCGCTCCAGAATGTATTGAAAAACTTAGCTTGGCGATCGCTCAATGTCCGAATGCGGTTATTTGCTCGTGTCAAGCAATTCAAGTAGACATTAACGAAAAGGAAGTTTCGCGTACTAAATTAAGTGGATTTGGTGAAGCTTTTTATCTTTCTCAAGAAGATATTCACTACGGAATGCTGTTAGAAATGGTTCCCTTTGGTACACCAGTTCAAGTAGCTCTTAAAAAAGATGTTTTTCTTAAGTCAGGAGGTTGGAACACAGCTTTTGATGGCAATTGTGACGATATCGATTCTTGGATTGCGATCGCTCAATTTGGAGATGCTATTTTTCTCAATGAATATCTCGCCTATCGCACGGTTTGGACGGGTGGATGCAATTCTAAATTTAGCTTGCAAACACGTTTAGAAACCAACTTTTTACTCAAACAAAAAATTTATCAATTAATTTCCCAAAAATATCGTAATTCTCTACCAGATCTCGAACTTATTCATGTATATCTAAAACTGCATTGGTTTTTGGTAGGTATTAAAAATAAACAGTTTGTTAATGCGATTAAAATTGTTGGTAAAGATCTTTTTTCTTTAAAAGCTTGGTTGTTTTTATTTAAACTAAAAATTGCCAAACTAATTACTCAAAAATATTTATTAGCTCTACAAAAAAATCTGCCTCAACTTTGGATTGTGATGAAACAAAAAGAGTTTGTCGCAATTACTGCTTAATATCGCTCGATTTATCATTCGCCAATAACAATTACGACTTAATCATGAAAAATAGCCAAACTTTGGTTAGCATTGGTCTGCCAGTTTATAACGGCGACTTATTTTTAGAAAAAGCTATAGATGCAATTTTAAAACAAACTTATCAAAATTTTGAATTAATTATTTCTGATAATGCTTCAAGCGATCGCACATCTGAAATTTGTTTGGCATATGCCGATCGCGATGCACGTATTCGCTATTTTCGTAACGAAACAAATATCGGTGCAGCAGGCAATTATAATCGAGTTTTTGAGTTAGCTAAGGGTGAATATTTTAAATGGGCAGCTCATGATGATTGGTGCGCTCCAGAATATTTAGAAAAATGCATAGAAGTACTCGATCGAGAACCGTCTGTTGTTCTTTGTTATGCCAAAGCTTATTTAGTCAAAGAGCAAGAAAATAATCTCAGTATCTATACAGAAGACGATCTCAATATTCGTTCCGATCGACCTCATCAACGCTTATTTAAATTATTAGAAACCTACGGATGGAATCATGTTCCTCAAGTGTTTGGTGTCATTCGAACCGAGGTTTTAAGAAAAACCCTATTGATTGGGAATTATCCCCATGCCGATCGCGTTTTGTTGGCAGAATTAGCAATCTTAGGTGAGTTTTGCGAACTGAGCGATCGCCTTTTTTATAGAAGAGTTCACCCAAAAATATCTCAATGGGCAAATAATACTGATGAATCCCTGGCTACTTGGTACGATACCAAAAAGAAAAATAAACTCGTCATGCCACAATGGCGACGTTATTCT